>NZ_JBFBBQ010000029.1:0-94970 GCF_040682775.1 Amycolatopsis sp. NPDC051106
TGTCGTGGGACGAGGTGAATGGGTCATTCACGCCACCGCGGCCGCGTGACCACGACAGGAATGAGTCATTCACTGCATCGGGGGCCAGGGTGGCGGTCAGCGTCCCGCGGGCACGTGGCTGGTGTGGGTGAACTCCACTGTGGACAGCATCGACTTGCCGGTCCTCGAGCGCTTCCGGCCGAAGGCGAGCACCTTCGCCGGCTCGACCGCGAACACCGCCGCGTCGTGCCCACCCTGTCGGAGCCCTTCGTCGGTCGCCTCGTAAACCCAGCTGCCGTCCCACTTGGCCAGCCACGCCTCGGCGAGCCGTGCCAGCTCGGCCCGGCCGGTGACGCGCCGGGCGGTGCCTTCGACCATCACGTCCAGGGCGTCGTCCCACGAGTCGCGGCCCGTGGTCAGCACGACGTTCGGGTTCGCGGTCAGGTTGAGGTACTTCTGCTCGGTCTCGCCGGTGCTGAAGTGCAGGGCGCCGTCGAGCCAGATCGCGACCAGCGGGGTCACGTGCGGGCGGCCGTCCGCACGAACTGTCGTGAGCCAGCTGATCTGGGCCGCTTCCAGGGCTTTCACGGTCTCCGCCCAGCCGGTGGGCTCGGTGCCGGGGTCGCTGAACCGTTCGTCGAGCCGGGTCTCCATGATCACTCCGTTCGTCGGTCGCGCACGGATGCCGCGTAGGCGGCCTCCAGGCGCTCGGCGACGGTGGGGCCGTCCGGCGCCTCCTCGCGACGGGTGCCGAGGTGAGTTTCGCGCAGTTCGTCCATGAAGGCCTCCCACAGCGGCGGACCGCCGGCGGTGAGCACCGCGGCCCGGGCCGCGTACTCGTCGGCCACGGGCAGGTGCCGGACACCCCACGCGCTGAGCTGCACGAGCACCGGCACCAGGTCGATCGCCCGCTCGGTCAGGCTGTAGGTGACCTTCTGCTTGTGCGACGGATCGCCGGCCCGCGTCAGCAGCCCGTACTCGACGAGCACGGCCAGCCGGTCGGCCAGCACGTTCGACGAAATCCGCTCTTCGCCGCCGAGCAGCTCACGGAAGTGCCGGGCCCCGCCGAAGACGACGTCACGCAGCACGAGCAGCGTCCACCGGTCGCCGAAGATCTCGAGCGACAGGTTGATCGGACACCGCGACCGCGCTTCCCGCACTGCTCCCACCTCACAACTGGTTGCCTTACGAGAGCGGTAGTACCCCGCGGCACCCGGTGGCAAACCGAGAGCGGTCAGCCGGCGAGCCGGTGCAGCACGGCGGCCGCCAGCGCCGTCCGTTCCAGCATCCCCTCGACGCTGATGTGCTCGTGCCGGGCGTGCGCGCCGTCGCCGACCGCGCCGAAGCCGTCCAGGACCGGGTGGCCCAGTGCCGCCACGAAGTTGCCGTCGCTGGCGCCGCCGACCGAGCACTCCCGCAGCGTGAGGCCCAGTTCCGCGGCCTCCTCACGCGCCAGTTCGTACAGCCGCGCGATCGCTTCCGAGCGTTCCATCACCGGCCGGTTCCAGCCGCCGGTCACCTCGACCGCCGCCCGGGAGTCGTGCGCCGCAAGCGCCGCCAGGCCGGCGTCGATGCGCGCCGCCTCGGCCGCGCTGGACACGCGGACGTCGATCTCGCCGGACGCCGCGCCCGCGATCACGTTCTGCCGGGTGCCGCCGGTGATCACGCCGACGTTGACCGTGGTCCCGGCGTCCGGATCGGACAGCCCGTGCAGGGCGAGCACCGCCCGCGCCAGCTCGTCGATCGCGCTCGCGCCCTTGGTGGGGTCCAGCCCGGCGTGCGCCTCGACGCCCGTCGTGCGCACCCGGAACAGGCCGACCCCCTTGCGCGCGGTCTTCACCGCGCCGTCGGCGCTCGCCTCGAACACCAGCGTCGCGCGCGTGCCCGCTGCGGCCTCCTCGATCACCGGCCGGGATGCCGGGCTGCCGATCTCTTCGTCACCGTTGAGGACCAGCCGCACGGCCGGGCGCGGCAGCCCGGCGGCGTCGAGGGCGCGCAGCGCCCACACCGCGTGCACCAGGCCCGACTTCATGTCGAAGATCCCCGGTCCCGTCGCGCGGTCACCGTCCACGGTGAACGGCCACGCGGCGAGGGTCCCGAGCGGCCACACCGTGTCGTAGTGGCACAGCAGGAGCACCGGCTCACCGGAGCCGGGGAAGTCATAGACCTTGATGTCGCCGTACTGCCCGCCGTCGACGTCGCGGACATTCGCCGGGGAGCCCAGCCGTTCGCGCAGCCAGCCATCCACCCAGGACAGTCCACGGTCCAAAGCGGACTTGTCGTCACTGGGCGTCTCGATGCCCACGTAGGCCGCGACGTCGGCCAGAAGGTCGTCGCGGTGCGTGCGCACCCACTCGTGCAGTTCGCGGATCACAGCGCTCGCTCCAGTTCGGTCAGGTGGTCTTCGGACATCGCGGCGGCGCCGGTCTCGACGTCGCGCAGCCGGGTCAGCATCGCCCGCAGCAGCGGGACGTCCGCCGCCGCGAGCACCGGCGCGTAGTGGTGGTGCACCTCGACCGGGCGGTGCCGGACGGCGATGTCGCGCCAGATGCCGCTGCGGTCCTTGGGCTGGGTCCGCAGCCACGCGACCAGCCGGTCGGTCGCCGCCTCGCGCCCGGTCGCGCCCGGCAGGTAGGCGGCCGGGTCGAACTGGTCGAACGGCTCCAGGACGCGGTCGCCGGCCGCGGCGAACACCTCCGCGGTGAGCGCATGCATGAGCGGCCGGTGCCGGTCGATCAGGTCGGCCATCGGCGCGTCGGCCAGCGCCGTCGTGGTCAGCATCGCGCCGAAGCCGAGCTTCGCCCACAGGTAGCCCTCGACGTTGGCGGTCGCCTTCGCCGGGCCCCACGCCTGCAGGTCCGCGACGACCTCCTCGACGCGGCCGGTGATCCGGCCGTCGGGCTCGCCGACGACCAGCGCGCCGAGGCCGCCGTCCCGCACGACGCCGGGCTCGACGACGTCGGCGAAGAGGTTCACGAACGCCCCGACCGTCCTTTCCGGACCGACGTGGGCCGCGATCAGCCCTTCGTTGAGACCGTTCTGCAGCGAGACGACGAAACCGTCGGACGCGAGCCGCGGGGCCAGCCACGGCAACACCGCCTCGGTGGCCTGGGCCTTGACGGCCAGCAGCACGCGGCCGAGTACCGGCGGGGCCTCGTCCGGGACGAAGGCGGGCAGCTCCACGGTCTCGTCGCCCTCGGGGCGGCGCAGGGTGAGCCCGCGGTCCGCGATCGCGGCCACGTGTCCCGCGTCGGCGTCCACGATGGACACCGGGTGCCCGGCCCGCGCGAGGTGGAACGCGAGCGTCCCGCCGATCGCGCCGCCGCCGACCACGGTGTACGAGCGCCGGTCAGACATGCGCTTCCTCTCCTTGTTGGACGGGGGTCTCCCCGCTCCAGTGCAGCGGCAGCCCGGCCGCGCCAGCGGTCGAACCGCCGTCGACGCGCAGCACGGCGCCGGTGATCCAGCCAGCCTCGGGACCGGCGAGCCAGAACACGGCGTCGGCGATTTCGCGGGGCTCGCCGCGCCGGCCGAGCGGGTTCACCGACACCGCCGCCGCGTACGCCTCGGTGACCGGGTTCGCGTCGCTGTCGACGGTGACGAAGCCCGGGCTCACCGCGTTCACGCGGATGCCGTGTGGCCCCAGCTCGACCGCGCAGGCCTTGGTCACCATCTCCAGCGCGGCCTTCGACGTCGCGTAGTGCGCGGCGCCGGGACGCGCCCGGGTGGCCGCGCCGGAGGAGATGTTGACGACGCTGCCGGTGGTCCCGGCCGCCGCGTGCGCCCGTCCGAAGGCGACGGTCGTGAGGAGCGCGGCCCGGACGTTGACGTCCTGCACGCGGTCCCAGATCGCCGCGGTCATGTCCAGCAGGGGAGTGGCGGGGTAGATCCCGGCGGCGTTGACGAGGACGTCGACCGGTCCGGCCCGCTCGACGAGCCCTTCGGCGTACTCCGCGTCGGCGAGGTCCCCGGGCAGCTCGACGACCTCCGTGGCCAGTCCGGAAGCCACTGCGGACAGTTCCGCCGCGCGGAGGTCGGACAGGACGAGGCGGTCGCTCGCGGCGGCGAACCGGGCCGCGATCGCGGCGCCGATGCCGCCGCCGGCCCCGGTGACGAGCACGGTCCGCACTACAGCTCCTTCCCCTTCGTCTCGGGCATGGTGAGGTAGACCGCGACGCCGATGAGCGCGGCGGCCGCGACGTAAACCCACACGAGGTTGCCGAGGTGGTTCGCGTTGAGCCAGGTCGTGACGTACGGCGCGGTACCGCCGAAGATCGCCACGGCGAGCGCGTACGGCAGGCCGATGCCGGTGGTGCGGACCTCCGGCGGGAACTGCTCGGCCATGATCACCGCGCAGTTCGCCGAGTACCCGACGATCAGGACCAGCCCGATCAGCTCGATGACGAACACGCTCCAGAAGCTGTTGCCCAGGAAGTGGAACGCGGGCCAGGCGAACACCACGAACCCGCCGGCGAACACCGTCATCGTCGGCTTGCGCCCGAGCCGGTCGGACAGCAGGCCGCCGAAGGGCAGCAGCGCGATGAACACGACCATGGCCAGGGTGTTCGCCAGCAGCGCCGTCTTGAGCGGGATGCCGGTGGCCAGGTGGGCGTAGGCCGGCATGTAGGAGACCCACACGTAGTAGATCAGCGTCCCGGCGATGGTCACGCCGGCCACGCGCAGCGCGGCTTTCGGGTGATCGCGCAGCATCGCGACCACCGGGTTGCGGCGGGACTTCGCGGCGATCTTGGTGAACGCCTCGGTCTCGTGCACCGACACCCGCAGCCACAGGCCGACCAGGCCGAGCAGCCCGGCGAGGCCGAACGCGAGCCGCCAGCCCCAGCCGTGCAGGTCGGCGTCCGACAGCGTGGAGTTGAGGATCGTGCCCATCAGCGCGGCCAGCAGCGAGCCGAGGCCGACCGAAACCTGCTGCCACGAACCGGCGAACGCCCGGCGTCCGGGTGCGGCCGATTCGATGAGGAACGCCGACGACGAGCCGAACTCGCCGCCCGCGGAGAAGCCCTGCACGAGCCGGGCGAGCAGGAGCACGATCGGTGCCAGCACCCCGATCTGGGCGTACGTCGGGCACACCGCGATGACGATCGACGCCCCGGCCATCAGCGAGATGGTGAGCGTGAGTCCCTTCTTGCGGCCCTTCCGGTCGGCGTACGCGCCGAGCACCGCGCCGCCGATCGGCCGCATGACGAACCCGACGGCGAACACGGCCAAGGTGGACAGCAGGGCCGTGGTTTCGTTGCCGCCGGCGAAGAACTGGCCGGCGAAGACCGGGGCGAACGTCGCGTAGACGGCCCAGTCGACCCATTCGACGGTGTTGCCGACAGCGCCGGCGACGATCGCCTTGCGCTGCTGCGCCGTCAGCTTGTGCGAGACGACGGTGGTGTCCACAGTGGTCATGGCTGCTCCCGCAGGACGTGGTCGACGATCTGCGCGTGCGTGGCGAACCAGACGCCGTCGTGGCCGGTGATGTGGTCGAGGAGCTCGGCCAGGATCGCGATCCGCGAGCGGTGGCCGATGATGTGCGGGTGCATGGTGAGCTGAAAGAGGCCGCCGTCGGCGTAGGCGGCGTCGAACTCGTCGCGCCAGATCGAAAGCACGCCGCGCGGCGGGGTGTAGGGCCGCAGCGAGGCGAAGCGGTCCATCATGAAGTACGGCGCGTCGTCGCGGATCCACTCCACCGGCAGCTCGACGACGCCGGTGGGCTCGCCGTTCTCGACGAGCTCGTAGCAATCGTCGTCGGCCATCAGCGACGAGTCGTACTTCAGGCCCAGCTCGCGCGTGATGGCGAGGGTGTGCGCGGAGAAGTCCCAGGACGGCGTCCGGATCCCGACCGGCCGCGTCCCGGCGAGGCGTTCGAGGACGTCGGCGGCGCGGAAGGCCAGGTCGCGTTCCTCGGTCTCGGTGAGCGCGGTGTTGCGTTCGTGGATCCAGCCGTGCAGCGCGACCTCGTGTCCGCCGTCCACATAGGACTTGACTTCGCCGTCGTGCAGCAGCGCCGACACCGCGGGCATGAAGAACGACGCGGGCGCCTCGTGCTGACGCAGGAGCTTCAGGATGCGCGGCACGCCGACGCGGGCGCCGTACTCGCCCTGCGCCATCTTGCCGGGCAGGACGTCACCGTCGCGCAGGGCGGGCGTCTCGTGGTCGGAGTCGAAGGACAGGGCGACGGCGACCTTCGCGCCGCCGGGCCACGACGCCGGACGCAGCGAGCGCCCGGCGCGGACGTGCTCGACGTGTCCGCGCCACGTCTTTTCGTCCCACTGCCACGGTTGGTCGGTCATGCGTCCTCCAAGCTGGCGGCGGGCGTCGGGGCCCACGCGCGCTTGAGCGTCGAAACCTGCAGGGTCACGTCGGCCTCCCGGAGCCCGGGCAGCGCGCCGACGACGTCGGTGGTGTGGCGGTAGAGCTCTCCGTAGTGGCGCAGCACGATCTGGCCGACGAGGTTGAAGCGGCCGGTGGTGGCGCTCAGGTACTTCGTGCCGGGGTGGGCGGCGAGCTGCTGTCCCGCGCGGTCGAGTTCGCCGGGGACGACCGACAGCCAGAGCATGAACTCGAGGGCGTAGCCGAACATGGCGGGTTCGGCGAGCGTCCGGAACCGCAGGCAGCCGCGTCTGACGAGCGAATCGACCCGGCGGGCCACGGTGGACTCGCTGGTGCCGACCTGTTTGGACACTTCCTTGAAGGGCAGCCGCCCGTCTTCGCCGAGAGCGGCGCAGATCGCGAGGTCGAGCTCGTCGAGCTGCTCGGGCGCGTGTTCCCAGTGCTGCTCCTCGAACGGCCGCACCTCGCCGCCGCGCAGCTCCTTCGCCGCCTCGAGGGTGAGCTCGCCGGAGTCCCAGTCGTGGTTGGAGGTGAAGGTCCGCATGACGGCGAAGGTCTCGGCGTCCCGGATGGCCTCCGCGGCGGGGAAACCGTTTTCCTGCAGGCTCGCGATGTCGGCGTAGGAGGGCAGGACGAACTCGGCGGAGCAGTCGGCGCTCCCGGCGAGCACGGTGGCGTACCGGACGTCGGGCCGGGCGGCGAGGGCGTCGGCGACCGCGGCGGCGGTACCGGGACGGCACTTCAGCCGCGCGAGGACGGGGACGCCGAGCCCGCACCGGAGGACGTCGACGACACCGATGACCCGCAGGCGGCCGCTCTCGGTGAGCTTCTCGGCGCGCCGGAGGACGGTGGACTCGCTGGCGCCGACGTGCCGGGCGATGGCGCCCCAGGACGCCCGGCCGTTGAGCTGGAGGGCCGCGACGATACGACGGTCCAGCTCGGTCGCTTTGCCTTCGTTCTGCACAACAGGCATCCTGAATGCAGGAAAACGTCAAGTCAAGGGGTGTGGGTGCATGAAAACCGCAGGCTGGCTGGCGGCGAGGTCGCGGACCCGGCTGTTGCGCTGGGTCAGTGCGTCGGGAGGACCGGCGTCGCCGCCGCGAAGGTGTCCGCCGCCGCCAGGTCGAATTCGCCGTGGTCGCTGCCCAGGCCCTGGGCCACCAACCCGGCCGCCGCGCACCCGAGCACGGCCGCTTCGCGCAACGGGCGGCCCAAGCCCACGCCCCGCAGGAAGCCCGCCGAGAACGCGTCGCCGCAGCCCGTCGTGTCGACCACCGGTACCGCGAACGCGGGCACCGAGATGGTCTCCTTCGCCGTCACCACCAGCGCTCCGCGGGCTCCCCGCGTGACCGCGACGCAGCCGACTCCCTGCTCGAGCAACGCCCGGGCGCCGTCTTCCAGGGACGCGGAGCCTGTCAGGCCCAGCACTTGGTCTTCGTTCGGCAGGAGGTAGTCCAAAGAGGACAACGCGGGCGCGATCCAGGCCAGTACCCCGGGATCACCCGGCGCCAGCAGGTCGGCCGACGTCACCACGCCGGCGGCCCGCGCCGGCGCGAGAATCGCCGCGGCCGCGTCGCCGCCCATCAGCTCCGGTCCGCCCAGGTGCAGGTGGGTCGCGCGGGTCAGCTCGGCCAGGGCAGCCTCCGACGGCTCGTACCCCAGGTTCGCCCCCGGCACGTGGAACGCGGGCCGGCTCCCGTCCGGACGGATCGGCAGCACCGACGCCGACGTCTGCACGCCCGCGCGTCTCAGTACCAGCGACGTGTCGATGCCGTACCGGGCGAGCATCGACAGCAGCAGGTCGCCGATGGGGTCATCGCCGACCGCGCCGGCCGAACGGACCGAGGCGCCGAGCTTCGCGAGCGTCACCGCCGTGCCCGCGGCCGTCCCCGCCGGGCCGAACCGGATCTGCTCCACCAGCGCGGCGCCCTGGCCCTCCGGGATGGCCTCGACCGGCCGGACCTGCACGTCGAACACGTGCGCGCCCAGCGTCACGACGGTCTGCGTCATCAGTCCTCGATCCGCCGGGGCCGGCCGTACCCGCTCCGCACGGCCGCCGTCACGACGGCTTCCTGCTGCAGGTCGTCCAGTGCCCGGGGCGCGCCGAGCGCGGCGGCCCGGACGTACAGCCCGCACGCCCACTCCAGGAGCAGCGCGTTGTCCATCGCCGCGTCCAGCGTCGGGCCGTGAGCGATCGCGCCGTGGTTGGCCAGCAGCGCCGCCGCCTTGCCGTCGAGCGCCGCCAGGGTCCCGGCGGCCAGCTCCGCCGAGCCGAACACGGCGAACGGCGCGACCCGGACCGAGCCGCCCAGCGCGAGCTGCTGGTAGTGCACGCAGGGGAGCTCGTCGAGGACCAGCGACACCGCGGTGGCCTGCGGCGAGTGCGTGTGCACCACCGCGCCCGCGTCATAGCGCCGGTAGATCCCCAGGTGGAGCTCCAGTTCCGAGGTCGGCGCGAGCTCGCCGGCGACGACGGTCCCGTCGAGGTCGACGACGGTCACGTCGTCCGGCGTCGCCGCGCCCAGCACGACCCCCGTCGCGGTCACCGCCACGTGTTCACCGGCCCGGACGCTCACGTTGCCCGCCGTGCCGATCAGCAGGCCTTCGCCCGCGAGGCCGTTGCTCGCGCGGGCCACCGCCCGCCGTGCGTCGTCGAGTACGGAACTTCCCACTGCCATGGCCCCGAGGCTAGAATAAATGCGAAACAAAGTCACGTTCAGGTTTGGAGCGGTGGATGCTGCGGCGAGTCCCGCGTCAGGCCCGGGCCCGGGAGAAGCTGGCCCGCGTCCTGGAAGCGGCCGACCGGCTGCTCGCCGAGGAGGGCGTCGAGGCCCTGACGACGACCCGGGTCGCCGCCGCGGCCGGCGTCTCCGTCGGCGCGCTGTACCAGTACCTGCCGGACCGGGACGCCATCACCGAGGCGCTGGCCGAGGGCTACCTCGCCCGGCTCGAAGACCTGATGACGTCCTTCGCCGACCAAGCGGCGAAGGAGACCTGGGACGACCCCGTCGGCCTGCTCGTCGACGCGTTCGCCGCGCTCTACCGCGCCGAACCCGGGTTCCGCGCGCTGTGGCTGGGCCGCGGGCTGACGGAGGCGACGCGGGAGGCCGACGCCGCCCACAAGCGCGTGATGGCCACCGGCGTGCACCGCGTGCTCGTCGCGCAGGGCCTGCTCCGCGACGACGCCGAGGCCGCGACGGCGTGTCGCACCGCGTTCCTGGCCGCCGACGCCGTCATCCAGGAGGCGTTCCGCGCCGATCCCGACGGCGCCACCGCGCTGCTCGACCAGCTGAAGGCGATGCTGCGGGCCTACCTGGAGCGGCTCGTCTAGGCTCGCGGGCATGCCCGACACGCAGTACGAAGACCTCCTCCGCCACGTCCTCGAGACGGGAGCCCGCAAGGCTGACCGCACCGGCACGGGCACGCGGTCGATCTTCGGGCACCAGCTCCGTTACCGCCTGGCCGACGGCTTCCCGCTGATCACCACGAAGAAGGTCCACTTCCGGTCGGTCGCGTACGAGCTGCTGTGGTTCCTGCGCGGCGACGGCAACGTCCGGTGGCTCCAGGAGAACGGCGTCACGATCTGGGACGAGTGGGCCGCACCGGACGGTGATCTCGGCCCGGTGTACGGCGTCCAGTGGCGTTCGTGGCCGACTCCTGGCGGCGGGCACGTCGACCAGATCGCCGAGGTGCTGCGCACGCTGCGCGAGAACCCGGACTCGCGGCGGATCATCGTGTCGGCGTGGAACGTCGGGGAGATCCCGCAGATGGCGCTGCCGCCGTGCCACGCGTTCTTCCAGTTCTACGTGGCCGACGGCGAGCTGTCCTGCCAGCTGTACCAGCGCAGCGCGGACCTGTTCCTCGGCGTGCCGTTCAACATCGCGAGTTACGCGCTGCTGACGCACATGATCGCTGCCCAGGTGGGGCTGGGCGTCGGCGACTTCGTGTG
The DNA here is from genome assembly GCF_040682775.1 of Amycolatopsis sp. NPDC051106. Taxonomy (NCBI): domain Bacteria; kingdom Bacillati; phylum Actinomycetota; class Actinomycetes; order Pseudonocardiales; family Pseudonocardiaceae; genus Amycolatopsis; species Amycolatopsis sp. NPDC051106. The sequence goes on from NZ_JBFBBQ010000029.1 coordinate 10,268, forward strand.
GACGGGCGGCGACTGCCACATCTACGACAACCACGAGGAGCAGGTCGGCAGACAGCTCGCCCGCGACGCGCGGCCGTTCCCCACGCTGAGCCTCAAGCCCGCAGACAGCTTGTTCGACTACACCTACGAGCACATCGCTCTCGACGGTTACGACCCACATCCCGGAATCAAGGCCCCGGTGGCGGTGTGATCGGCCTGGTGTGGGCCCAGTCGGCGAACGGCGTGATCGGCCGCGACGGCGGGTTGCCGTGGCACCTCCCGGAGGACCTGAAACACTTCCGCACACTGACGGCGGGAGCGACTGTCCTCATGGGACGCCGCACGTGGGAGTCGCTGCCGCCTCGGTTCCGGCCGTTGCCGGGCCGGCGCAACGTGGTGTTGTCGAGTACGCAGCAGGAGGGCGTGGAGACTTTCCCCGATTTGGGGCGTGCGCTCACGACGGTGTCGGAGGACGGTTGGGTGATCGGCGGCGCGGCGGTGTACCGGGCCGCGTTGCCGTTCGCGGACCGGGTCGTGGTGACGGAGATCCGGGAGAGCTTCGAGGGTGATACGCGGGCGCCTGAGGTGGGTCGTGCGCCGGACTCCGTGGGGGAGTGGCAGGAGTCTTCGACCGGGCTGCATTACCGGTTTTTGACATGGGGTTGAGCCGGGACATTTTGTCGGCGGTTGTTCGGAATGTGCCGGGTCCACGGTGGGGCCGCGCTGCTGCTTCGTCGGCGGTCGACCTGGGGACGCCTCGGGCGTGGGTGTAGGCCCGTAGCCGGTTGGCTGCGGGCCTACCCCGTCTGCTTACGCCGCGAATGGCAGTGGTTGGTGGAGGTTGTTGCGCCGGGGTTTTCGGCGTTTGTCCAGGAATGCTGGTGGCAGGAATTCGGGTAGGCCGTCGGCGGCGATGCGGACTTGCCAACCCGAGCGGTGCAGCAACCGGTGGTGGTGGGCGCACAGCAGGACCAGGTTGCCCAGTTCGGTCGGCCCGCCGTCTGCCCAGTGGCGGATGTGGTGGCCTTGACAGTGACGGGGTGGGCGATGACAGCCCGGGAAGGCGCAGCCGCGGTCGCGCAGGTACAGCGCGCGGCGGAGCGAGGTAGAGACAAGGCGGTGGTGACGGCCGAGGTCGAGGGGCTCACTCTTGGCGCCGAGGACTGCGGGGATGATTTTGCAGTCGCAGGCGTGGATGCGGGCTTCGGCGGCGGAAATGGTGCCAAGGTCGCCGAGGAGGGCCCGCCCGAGGCGGGGCTTGGGCGTGGTGCCGAGTGTGGCCCGACCGGCAGCGGCGTTGGACGCAGCGCCGGTCTGGGTGGCCTGACTGGCAGCGGGCTCGGGCATGGTGCCGGCGTCGCCGAGCATGGCCTGGCCGATGCTCGATTTCAGGTCTGCCAGCGAGACCGCGACCATCACGTGGGCTCGTTCGCCGGCCTGCATCGGCAGGTCTGGTGAGTTGTAAGCCAGGTCGATGGCGTCGGAGAAGGCGTCGCCGTAGCGTTCCAACGGCGAGCGTAAGTCATGGCCCTCGTCGGTGCTGTGGCGCTCGGCGAGAGCGTCGAACAGGGCGCTGGCTCGAGCACCGGTCTCGTCATCGAACCGGCCGTTCAGCTCCCAGAACCCGGTTCTCTTGCGGCGAAACGACAACTCGCGACTGGGCTTGGCCGGTTCGGTCTCGTCCGGTTCGGCGCCGTCGGGATCTAGGTGGGCCAGGATGCGGGCGCCCAGGGCGGCGACCTGTTTGTGTCCGGCTTCGGAGGCGAACGTGAGCAGGTGCTGCTCGGCGTCGTCGCGGTGCTCGGGCGGGATCTGGGTCATCACCCCGACGATCGTGTCGATCATCGGACTGCTCAACCAACCCTCCGTCGCAGCAGCGCCAGTGGCGGGAGCCAAAGCGGGAATGGGCGTGCCATCCAGAGTCCGGCTGGGGGTGAGGGCGCGGGCTCGCTTCACCACGGTCTCGGCGGCGGCCTTGGGAACGTCGGCGAGATGCTCGAAAAGCCGTGCGACAGAACGGTATCCGAACAACTCCATAACACCGCGGGACTCGATTTCCGCCAGCAGAGTACCGATCTCGGCCTCGGCAGACCGCACAACAGTGAGCAGCGCGGAGATGCGATCGGCCAGGGCCACCGCATCCGCTTTCCACGCCGTTTCGCTGTCCACACAACAAGATTACCGGCAGTCGAACACAGATTCATCACTCGATCAGCTGGAAGCTGTACAGCGGCAGGGACACCACTGCGTGGGGAATCGGCGCTCTCGCCCCGAGCGGTAAGCGAGTACACGAAGCGCCGATTTCCCACGCCCCGGCGAAGCCGTATCAGTAAAACCAGCGGACAACGTTCCACCATCCGCCCCTTGACGAGCAAACCACCTGTGGTCAACAATCCAACCGTACACCCGAATGTTAACGCTAACACAATCGACGACGAAGTCGGAGCGAAGCCATGAAGCTGCGCCAGGCGTTGACCGTGCTCCTACTACTGGCCGGAACGCTCCTGACCCCCGGCACCGCGACCGCCGCCGCGGAACAGCCGGTGACGCCACCGGTCATGGGCTGGGCCTCATGGAACTCCTTCGCCGCGAAGATCGACTACAACGTCATCAAAGCGCAGGCCGACGCGCTGGTGTCGGCCGGACTGAAGGACGCCGGCTACACCCATGTCAACATCGACGAAGGCTGGTGGCAGGGAACCCGCGACAGCTCCGGGAACATCACCGTCGACGAAACCGAGTGGCCGGGCGGGATGAAGGCGATCGCGGACTACCTGCACGGCAAAGGGTTGAAAGCCGGCATCTACACCGATGCCGGGCGCGACGGCTGCGGCTACTACTTCCCGACCGGCCGCCCCGCGGCGCCCGGCTCCGGGAGCGAAGGCCACTACCTGCAGGACATGCTGCAGTTCCAGCGCTGGGGCTTCGACTTCGTCAAGGTCGACTGGTGCGGCGGCGACGCCGAGGGCCTCGACCCGGCGAGCACCTACCGGGCCATCAGCGCCGCCAACCGCGCCGCGACCGCGCAGACCGGCCGCACACTCACCCTTTCCGTCTGCGACTGGGGCAAGAAGAACCCGTGGAACTGGGGCGCCGGCACCGCCCCGATGTGGCGCACCAGCACCGACATCATCTACTACGGCCAGACCGCGACCCTCCCGCAGGCGCTGACCAACTTCGACCAGGCGCAGCACCCCGTCTCGCAGCACACCGGGTACGTCAACGATCCGGACATGCTCACCGTCGGCATGCCCGGGCTCTCCGCCGCGCAGGGCCGGACCGAGCTGGGCATGTGGGCGATCTCCGGTGCGCCGCTGCTGGCGGGCAACAACCTCGCGACGATGAGCCCGGAAACCGCGGCGGTCCTCAAGAACCGGGAAGTCATCGCCGTCGACCAGGATCAGCGGGGACTGCAGGGGGTGAAGGTCGCCGAAGACTCCGCCGGCCGTCAGGTCTACGGCAAAGTCCTCGCCGGCGCAGGAAAGCGGGCCGTGCTGCTGCTCAACCGGACGTCGTCGGCGGCGACCATGACCGTGCGGTGGGCCGACCTCGGCCTGACCACGGCACCGGCGAAGGTGCGGAACCTCTGGGCAGGCAAGGACAACGGCAGCTTCGCCACCGGCTACAGCGTGAGCGTGCCGGCGAACGATTCGGTGCTGGTGACCGTCCAAGGGACCGACGCCGCATCGGCGCACTACGGCTCAAAACTCACCGGGATCACGGCGGCGGCAACGGGTCTGGCCGTCGCGACCTTCACCTACAGCGCGACCACCACCCAGACGCCGGCGCTCGCGGTCAACGGTCAGCAGCCGACCGTCGTCGCGTTCCCGGCGACCGGGGGCGAGACCAAGACCGTGTCCGCCGTGGTCTCGCTGGGCAAAGGGACGAACTCCCTGACGTTCACGGGCGCCTCGCCGCCCCTCGCCGACGTCGCGATCCTGCCGCTGCCCGGCACCGCCGGGGTCCAGGTGGTCGGAACGCAGTCGAGCCGGTGCCTGGACGTCGACGACAACAGCATCGCCAACGGTGTCCAGGCCCAGCTGTGGGACTGCGCCGCCGGACCCAACCAGACCTGGACGCCGGCCCGCGGGCAGCTCGTCGTCAACGGCACCCGATGCCTGGACGCCTACGACAGCGGCACGTCGAACGGCACCGCGGTCGTCATCTGGGACTGCAACGGCCAGCGCAACCAGCAGTGGACCCTCAACGCCGACGGCACGATCACCAACGCGCTGTCCGGGCTGTGCCTGGACGCGAGCGGCGCCGGCACCGCGAACGCCACGAAGATCATCCTCTGGACCTGCGGCGGCGGGGCCAACCAGCAGTGGACCCGGCGGTGACCCGCGCGGTGCCGCCACGTACGGCCGGTCAGTCCCGCAGGTACCGGGCGAAGAAAGCGCCGAGCTCCGCGCGCTGCATGGCGACGCTCCGCCCGGCGTCGACGGTGCCGATGAACGGCGCGAGCGCCGCCGGGTCCAAGCCGAGCCGGGGAAGCAGTGCCTGGTAATCGGTGTAGCTGAAGTGCTCACCATCCGGGAGGTGGTGCTCGCGGACCGGCCCGCGCTGGTGGCTCAGGAACTCCTGCCACGAAGGATCGGACGCGGCGCTGTGGTCGCCGGCGCTCAGCAGCAGGAACGGCCGGTCGAGGCCTTCGTTCGCGACGCGGCCGAAGTCGCGGGTCGACTGGGAGTACGCCATGCTGCCGTCGAGGTCGGCGCCCGCGTCGATGCGGGGGTCCGAGACCATGGTCTCGCCCGTGGTGAACCCGCCGGCGGAGTGGCCGAACATGCCGATCCGGGTCAGGTCGAGGGAGAGTCCGGCGGGATTTCCGCGGTGGGACGAGACTTTCAGCTCGTCGAGGACGAACCGGATGTCCGCCACCCGCGTGGCGATCAGCTTCTTGCCGTCGGTGCCCGGTGGCAGTACCCGGCGTTCGACGCGGCCGCCGGGGAACTCCACCGCCGCCGGCTCGTGGGTGTGGTCGATCGCCACCGTCACGTAACCCTCGCTGGTGAGCTGTTCCAGCTGCGCGGTGCCGACCGAGCGCGGGTACTTCGCGCTGGGGGAGTAGAGCACGACGGGCCACCGTCCGCCGGCCGCGGGCGCGCCGGTGCGGGCGTGCGTGGGAAACGTGTAGTCCAGGCGGTCCGCGGAAATGCCGAGCTGCGTCGCGTCCTCTTCGGACACGAGCTTCGCGGCTCCTGGCGACAGGTAGGGCGCTTTCGGGCCGCTGCCGGGACGCGCCGGGTACCGGACGGTCACCATCAGCTCGCGCGTCGTCCCCGCGACCCACGGATCCGGCCGCGCGTGGTCGATCAGGTGCAGTTCGATGCTGCCGACGGCGTACGGTCCGGTCGGCACGGGCAGGGCAAGCCGCGCGGCGGCGTTGGCGGCGGGTGTGGCGGTCACGACGAGTGCGCCGGCTAGACCGGCGAGAAGTGCTTTTCGCATCGTTTGACCGTATTGACGCGGACGGGTCCCGCCATCGGGATGATCACCGATTTCGTCCCGGACAGGGTCGGCCGGGACGAACCGGCGGAGCGCGCCGGTGGCCCGGAGGCCACCGGCGCGGTGGATCAGAAGCCGTAGATCGTTTCGTAGATCTGCTGGTCCGCCTGGTTCGTCGCCACGAGGCCGTTGGCCCACAGCGAGTTCACGCGGCTGCGCTCGGCCGAGTTCGGCACCGCGTTGGTGCAGGACGGGCCGGGGCCGCCGCCGGACATCAGTTCCGAGCACGGGCCCGAGTAGTGGTCGGGCAGCCCGAGGGCGTGCCCGGTCTCGTGCGCCGCGATGCGGGTCGGGTTGTACTGGCGGGCCTGGGTGTAGTCGATGAAGATGGTGCCGCTGCCGTGCCCGTTGGTCGAGGCGTAGGACCCGCGGGGGTCGTTGCCCTCGGTGTAGCGCAGGCTGGCGCCGGAGTTGCGCTCGACCAGCCTGACGTTGGTGACGCTGCGGTTCCAGTTGGCGGCACCGGCGTTGATCACCGAGCGGAACGACGGTGCGCTGGCCGTGCTGTAGTAGACCGTGGTGACGGCGGCTTCCTGCTGGGTGCCGGCCGGAGCGGCGGACGCGGTGCCCGCGGCGATCGGTGTCACGGCCAGGGCCAGCGCGACAGCGCCGGCCAGGGCGAACTTCCTCGACATCGGAAGACTCCTCGTGGGGGACGGGGATTTGCCGGATTTGCGCGCGCTGTCGAAAATTTACCGGGTGTTTCCCGTTCCCGGAGCCGACTTCCGTAGGGCCGTGCGAGTGGTGATTTACCAGTACTGATTGCGGGTTGACAAACGCCGGGATCAGGCGTTCAGCGTGAGCTCGATGAGCTGCTGTTCCAGCTTCCGCGCCGCGGCCACCTCGAGGCCGACGCCCCACAGCGGTGCCGTGCTGGCCCCGTCGGCCGCCGCGATGACCAGGGTGACCACGTGGTCCGGGAGGCCGTCGGCGCGCAGGTCCTCGGTCCACCGCTCGGCGTCCGCGCGGGCGAGCTCCGCGATCTCGGGGATCGAGATCAGCTGGGCGACCAGGGCGATGTTCTCGCGGACGGCGATCTCGTCGTAGGAGGTGTCCAGCGACGCGCGGACGTACGCGCGGGTCAGCCGCCCCGGCGCCGTGTCTTCGGGGTCCAGCGCTGCCTGCACCTCGGCGCGGTAGGTGTCCAGGATGTCCTGCGCGAGCGCGCGGACCAGCGCGTCCTTGGCCGGGAAGTGGTACAGCAGTCCGCCTTTCGACACGCCGGCCGCTTTGGCGATGTCGTCGAGCGAGGCGGAGATCCCGCGGGTGCGGATCACGGTCCCGGCCGCGTCGAGCAGGGCCCGGCGGGTTTCTTCCGGGCCGCGTCCGGCTTTGCGAGGCATGGTCAGTCCTTTCCGGACGGAATCGTACGCCAGGCGATCACCGCGGCGACGGCGGTGATGACCGCCGCCGCGAGCGACGTCACCTGCATCGCGCCGGTGAACGCCTCTCGTGCCGTGCGGGCGAGTTCGGACGCCGGGTCGAGCACGTTCGCCGCGGCGGCGAGGGAGTCGCGCACCTCGCCGGGAACCGGGCCGGCCGGCAGGAAAGCGCGGTAGACCACGGTGACCAGCGAGCCGAGGAGCGCGATGCCCAGCGCCGCACCGAGTTCGTAGGCGGTCTCGGAGATCGCCGACGCCGAGCCCGCCTTGTCCCGCGGGACCGCGGACAGGACCGAGTCGACGGTGAGCGTCAGCGCGAGCCCGACACCAAGGCCGACCGGCACCAGGCTGAGGCCCAGCCACCAGTACTGCGCCCGCTCGGTCACCGCGACCAGGGCGAGCCCCAGCGCGGCGACGGCGAGCGCCGCCGCGACGGCCCGGCCGCGGCCGAGCCGGCCGACGACCATCCCGACCGCGGCCACGACGACGATCGACGCCAGCGTCGCCGGCATCTCCGCGAACCCGGCCTGCAGCGGGGTGAAACCGCGGACGAGCTGCAGGTACTGCGAGAAGAAGAACAGCAGGCCCATCAGCGCAAACACGGCGATGAAGCTGGCGAGGACGGCACCGCTGAACGCGCCATTGCGGAACAGCGCGACGTCGATCAGCGGGCTCTCCGCCCGTCGCTGACGGCGTACGAACGCGACGCCGGACCCGATCCCGACGGCGGCCGCGACGGCCACCTGGGCGTCGATCCCCGAGCCGACCGCGTGCTTGACCGCGTAGACCAGCGGGACGATCGCGGCCAGCGACAGCCCGGCCGAGAGCAGGTCGAAGCGGCCGGGACGCGGATCGCGCGACTCGGGCAGCAGCAGGGCGCCCGCGACCAGGAAGACGACGACGATCGGCACGTTGATCAGGAACACCGAGCCCCACCAGTAGTGCTCCAGCAGCACCCCGCCGACGAGCGGGCCGAGCGCGATGCCGCCGCCGGACCCGGCCGACCAGATCGCGATGGCGCGGGTGCGCTCGCGCGGGTCGGCGAACAGGGTGCGGATGATCGAGAGCGTCGACGGCATGATCGTCGCGCCCGCGATCCCGAGCAGCAGGCGGGCCACCACGAGCACGCCCGCGGTGGGGGAGAAGGCGGCCAGGGCGGACGCCAGGCCGAACGCCGCCGTGCCGATGAGCAGCACCTTCTTGCGGCCGAAGCGGTCGGCGAGGTTCCCGGCGGTGACCAGCAGGCCGGCCAGGGCGAGGGAGTAGACGTCGCCGATCCAGAGGATCTCGGTCGCGGTCGGCGCGAGCTCGCGGGTCAGCGACGGCACGGCGAGGTACAGCACGGTGCCGTCGACGGCGAGCAGCAGCACCGCGCCGACCAGGACGCCCAGGGCGGCCCAGCGGCGCCGGTGGCTCAGGACGGGTCCCGGGGTCGGCAGGATGGCGGTCATGACGCTTACTATACCGTCTGGACGGTACAGTAAGCGAGGTAAAGCAGCTCACACCGCTGCCGTGCGCGGTGGTCAGTCGTCGAAGCGAGTGGCGGCCAGTTCTTCCGCGAGGATCAGGTTGACGTGCACCGAAGCGTGTCCCAGTACCCGCCGGGCCGCAGCGAGCGCGGTCAGGGCGACGAGGACGCTCGTCCCGACGAGCAGGCCTCCGACGGTGTCGCCGGGAATCACCGCGGCGACGGAGGCGGCCACGAGAACGGGGGGCCACCAGGGTGCGGGGAGAGCGTGCCGCGGCCGGCGGATCCCGGCTCGCGTGCGCCGGCGATGCAGGGCCATGTCGCCTCCGATCCGTCGCCGGGTGAGTGCAACATCATGACTGACCGGCTCGTCCGGGTTACCGGGTATTCGCCTTCTGTACACGATCGCCCGAAATCTCCGTCGAACGGCCCAGTCGTGCCTGCTGTGGGTGTCCGGTCCGGGCGTGGACATCACCACATCGGGGCTCGAAGTCTGTTCGATCAAGTGTTAGCTCCGGGGTGCTTAGGATGGAGGGGAGGAGGTGGACATGACGTCGGAAGAGCTGATGATCGAGTTCGCCTTGACGCGCCTGGACCACCCTGATCTGGACCTGGAGGACCTGGCCGCGCTCGTGGTGCGGCGGGGCGGGCCGGAGCGGGTGCTGGAGTTCGCGGCGGAGAACTTGGCGGAGCGGGGAGAACTGCGGGGAGCGCCGTTCCCGACGGCGGTCGAGCACGTGTTGCGAGTGGTACTGACGCTGCGCGGTCCCTCGGACTAGCTCGCGGAACGGCGTGGTGATCGATCGGTCGGCCTACGCTCCACCGGCCGCGCGGCGCACCCCCCGCCGGTCGAACACCAGCTCCCGGGCCGTCTCCAGCGCCGTCGCGATGGCTCCCGCCAGCACCGCGTCCTCACCCAGTTGCCCCGCCACGATCTCCGGCACCACCGGCAGCGTCGCGGCCAGCGCCGTCCGCATCGGCGACGCGAGCAAGTCCGCGTTGCCCCCGATCCCGCCACCCAGCACGATCAACCGCGGATCGAGCACCGCGGTCACGGCCGCGACCACGTAAGCCAGCTTCTCCGCTTCCTCCGCGACCACCTGAAGCGCGCGAGAGTCGCCGGCCCGGGCCAACCGGAACACGTCCTTCGCCGACCGCGCGGTCAATCCCAGCGAACGGGCCGCCGAGACCACCGCCTGCCCCGCCGCCGCCGTCTCCACCGGGCCCGGCCGCCGCGCACCCGCCCCCGCCGGCCGCGGGCCGAACGGCAGGTCCGCGATCTCGCCCGCCGCGCCGTGCGCTCCCCGGAACAGGCGGCCTTCCACCAGCAGCCCCATGCCGATCCCGGTGCCGACGGTCAGGCACACCAGCACGTCCACGCCCAGGGCCGCCCCGAGCGCGTGCTCGCCCACCGCGCACAGGTTCGCGTCGTTCTCCACCACGACGTCCGCCCCGGCGCCGGCCAGTGCCGTGACTAGCTCGTGCAGCACTCCGCGCCGCTCCCAGCCCGGCAGGTTCGGTGCGCGGTGGACCGTCCCCGTCGCCGGGTCGGGGACGCCCGGCGTGCCGACCACCGTCGAGACGACGTCGTGCGGGGTCAGGCCGGCCGATGCCACCGCGCGTTCGACGGATTCGCTTACGGTGCGCACCAAAGCGCTCGCGGAGCGGCACCGGTTCGGCTCGTCGAGCCGCGCGACGATGCTGCCTTCCAGATCGGCCACGGCGATCCGGACCGCCCGCCGCCCGATGTCGACGCCGACGACGTGCCCCGCGTCCGGCGCCGCACGGTAGACGACCGCCGCGCGTCCCGGGCCGGCCAGGCTGCGGCCGGTGGTCCGGACCAGTCCGTGCTGCTCGAGATCGAGGAGCGCCTGTCCCACCGTGGGTTTCGACAGTCCCGTCGCGGCCGCGATCTGCGGCCGGGTCGCTTCGCCCTGCCCGCGCAGCCGCTCCAGCACCAGACGCTGGTTCAGAGCGCGCATGCTCGCCGGGGTTCCCACCTGCGGCCCGATTCGCCCCACGACGTCCCCATCTCCGCTCCGCGTTGCCGCAAGTTTATCCACGGACCTCTTCCAGCCCCGGGAGTTCTATGTTAAGAAACTTTACTAACTACTAGACGGAGGCACGTCGTGAGTTCACCCACTCGCTCAGGGGAGCCGCAACCCGCCCTTGAGCGCAAGATCGGCCCGATGCAGGCCACCGCGATCAACATGACCCAGATGTGCGGTATCGGCCCGTTCGTCACGATTCCCGCCATGGTCGCCACCATGGGCGGCCCGCAGGCGATGTTCGGCTGGATCATCGGGGCGATCGTCGCGCTGGCCGACGGGCTCATCTGGGCCGAACTCGGCGCCGCGATGCCGGGTGCCGGCGGCACCTACCTGTACCTGCGCGAAGCGTTCCAGTACCGCACCGGACGGCTGATGCCGTTCCTGTTCGTCTGGAGCGCGGTGCTGTTCATCCCGCTGATCATGTCGACCGGCATCATCGGCCTCGTCCAGTACCTCGGCTACCTGATCCCCGGGGTCACCGACGACGCGGGCACGACGCCGCTGGGCAAGATCATCGGTGTCGGCATCACGCTCGTCATCGTGGCCGCGCTGTTCCGCAAGATCGGCCAGATCGGCAAGCTCACGACCGTGCTGTTCGTGGTCATGCTGATCGCGGTGCTCACCACGATCGTCGCGGCCTTCTCGCACTTCAGCGGCGCGCAGGCGTTCGCCTTCACCCCGGGCGCGTTCAGCTCGGCCGGCGAAGGCACGTTCTGGGGCGGCCTCGGCGCCGGCCTGATCATCGCGATCTACGACTACCTCGGCTACAACACGACGGCCTACCTCGGCGGCGAAGTCCGCACGCCGGGACGGACGATCCCGCGGTCGATCCTCTTCTCGATCGTCGGCATCATGAGCCTCTACTTCCTGCTGCAGGTCGGCGTGCTCGGCTCGGTTCCCCTGGAGGAGCTGAAGACCGCCACGTCGGTCGCCTCGACCGTGCTGGAACAGGCGTGGGGTACCGCCACGGCGAAGGTCGTCACCGTCTTCATCGTCGTCGCGGCCATCGGCTCGGTGTTCGCCGGCCTGCTCGGCGGCTCGCGCGTGCCGTTCGAAGCCGCGCGGGACAAGGTGTTCCTCTCGATGTTCGGCAAGCTGCACCCGAAGCTGAACCTGCCGACCGCCGGCGTCCTCACCATGGGCGCGATCACCATCATCGGCTCGCTGTTCACGCTGACCGACGTCATCAACGCGGCCGTCGCCACCCTCGTCATCATCCAGTCCCTGGCCCAGGTCGCGGCGATCGTGACGCTGCGCCGCCGTCAGCCGAACCTCAAGCGGCCCTACCGGCAGTGGCTGTACCCGGTGCCGACGATCGTCGCGCTGGTCGGCTGGGTCTACATCTACGTCTCCGCCACCTGGCTGTCGATCGGGCTGTCGCTGGGCTGGATCGCCGTCGGCGCCCTCGCGTACCTGGTCTATGCGAAGGCCGAGAACACGTGGCCGTTCGGGCCGAAGGAGATCAAGGAAGCCTTCGCCGACACCGAAACCGAAGGGGCTCAGACATGACGAAGAAGCTCGCGGCGCTGGCCGCGCTGCTCCTGGTGCCGGGGGTGCTCAGCGTCGCGACGCCGGCTTCGGCGCAGGACGTCCACACCGAAGCGGCGAAACCGCACGGCCTGAGCACCATCGGCCTCCAGGGCTGGCAGGTCCTCACCACCGCGAACGTCAAGGACGGCGGCGAGAAGGTGTCGACGCCCGGCTACGGCACCCGCGGCTGGCTGCCGGTCAAGCCGGACGACGCGGGCGCCCCGGGCACCGAGATCAACGCCCTGGTGCAGAACGGCCAGTGCCCGGACGTCTTCTACTCCGACAACATGCGCAAGTGCTTCGGCTACGTCGACAAGCTCGGCCCCGTCGTCACGAAGCCGTTCGCCGACCCGTGGTGGTACCGCACCGACTTCACCCCGGCGATCCGCCCGGGCCAGCACGCGAAGCTGACCATCCCGGGCATCGTCGGCGAGGGCGACGTCTGGGTGAACGGCAAGCTCGTCGCCACGAAGGACGTCGTGAGCGGCGCGTTCGCCGGGCACACGTTCGACGTCTCGAAGCTCGTCAAGCCGGGCAAGAACACCCTGGCGATCAAGGTCTACCCCAACGACCCGCTGAAGATGTACACGCTCGACCAGGTCGACTGGGGTCAGATCCCGCCGGACAACAACACCGGCATCCAGTTCCCGCCGACCCTGCAGGTGTCCGACGCGCTGACCGGCGACAACGCGCACGTCGTGCAGGACAACGCCCCCGACCTCTCCAGTTCGAAGCTGACGGTGAAGGTCGACGTCACCAACGACGCGGCGAGCCCGCAGACCGGGGACGTCGCGGCGACGGTGAACCCGCCTTCGGGTGCGCCGATCGTCGTCCACCAGCGCGTGACGATCCCGGCGAACACCAAGCGGACGGTGGCCTTCGCGCCGGTGAAGATCGACAAGCCACAGGTCTGGTGGCCGTATTCGATGGGCGACCAGCCGCTGTACACGCTGACCACCTCGGTCTCGCAGGACGGCGTGCTGTCGACGTCGTCCAAGAGCACCTTCGGCATCCGCACGGTGACTTCGCGCCTGGTCGGGAAGTCCGCGCCGCTGCCCGAGGGGGCGCGGCAGTTCACGATCAACGGCAAGGACTTCGTGTTCCGCGGCGGCGGCTTCGCGCCGGATCTCTTCCTGCGCTACGACCAGGCCGACACCGCGCACCAGATCGCGCTGATCAAGAACATGGGCCTCTCCGGCGTTCGCCTCGAGGGCCACGACATGCCGCAGGACTTCTACGACCAGGCCGATCGCGCGGGGCTGCTCGTCATCGGCGGGTTCCTGTGCTGTGACGCCTGGCAGCCCGAGGACGCCTCGACGCTGACCGAGCGCGATTACCGGATCATGCACGACTCGGCGTACACCATCGCCCGGATGGAGCGGAACCACCCGAGCGTCTTCAACTACGGCTGGAGTGACAACGAGCCGGTGCCGCGTCAGGAGTCCGAGACGCTGAAAGCGTTCAAGGAAGCCGACTTCCAGGTACCGGTGATCGCCTCGGCGGAGTACAAGAGCACGCCGACGCTGGGGCAGTCGGGGGAGAAGGAAGGCCCGTACGACTGGGTCCCGCCGTCCTACTGGTACGACACCTCCCACTTCGACGCGGACGACTCCTCGCGGACCAACGCCGGCGGGTCGTGGGGCTTCGCGAGCGAGCAGAGCGCCGGGCACACCGTGCCGACGCTGGACTCGATCAAGCGGTTCCTGTCGCCCGCCGAGCAGGCGAAGCTGTGGCAGGACCCGGAATACAACCAGTACCACGCGAACTTCGAGCCGGGCCACGGCGGCTACAAGTTCGGCACGCTCTACACGCTGGACCAGTCGATCATGCAGCGGTACGGGAAGTGGAACTCGCTCAAGTCCTATGTGGACCTCGCGAACATCGCGAACTACGAGAACACCCGCTCGCAGTTCGAGGCGTTCCTGCACCACTCGACGGACAAGGACAACCCGGCGACCGGTGTCGTCTACTGGCAGCTGAACAAGGGCTGGCCGACGCTGCTGTGGTCGCTGTACAACGACGACGGTGACCAGGCCGGCGCGTTCTTCGGCGCCAAGAAGGCGAACAAGCCGTTGCACGCCATCTACGGCTACGACAACGGTTCGGTGACCCTGGACAACCTCGGCGCGGGCACGCAGTCCGGCCTTTCGGTGCAGGCCCGCGTGCTCGACACCGCGGGCAAAGTTCTCGATGATCAAACCGCTGGCGGGATCTCGTTGGGCAGCCAGGGCGTTCGCACCGGGGTGCTGAAGCCGAAGGTGCCCGCCGAGACGAAGGCCCCGGCGCCCGCGCAGGTCTACTTCGTCGAGCTGCAGGTGAAGCAGGGCGGGAAGGTCGTCGACCGGAACGTCTACTGGCTCTCCACGCAGAAGGACGTCGTCGACTGGGGCAAGACGCTGGGCAACCCGCAGGCGACGCTGTCCCAGTACAGCAACCTGCAGGCGCTGCAGAACCTGCCGAAGTCGCAGGTCAGTGCGGTCGCTTCGACGCGCGCGAACGGCGGCGACCTTGTTTCGACGGTGACCGTGACCAACACGGCGAAGACGCCGGGGGCGGCGTTCTTCCTGCGGGCCGACGTCCGCCGCGGCACGCCGGACGGACGTGAGGGACCGGGCGACAACCAGCTCGCGAACGCGACCTGGGACGACAACGACATCACGCTGTGGCCGGGCCAGTCGCAGACGCTGACCGTCACCTACCAGGCGTCCGACCTCCGGGGCGCGGTGCCGGTGATCAGCGTCGACGGGTTCAACACCGGCCGGATCGTGGTGCGGGCGGCCGGTGGGCACGGCCACCACGGGGACGCGGCGGTCGCGCCGCAGATCGAGGGGACCAGGGAGTGAACAAGGAACGGATTCTCGGGATCGACTTCGGCGGCACGAAAGTGGCGCTGGGGCTCGCCGACCGCGACGGGAACCTGCTGGCCACGCGCCGGCTGGACACCGACGCTCAGGCGGGGGCCGAGCAGGTCGTGGTGCGGGCGCTGGCCGGCGCGCGAGCGCTCCTGACCGAGGCGGGCGCGGAGCCGTCCGCCATCGGCGTCGTCAGCCCGGGAATCGTGCTGCCGGACCGGATCCTGCTCGCGCCGAACGTCCCGGGCTGGGAGGAGCTGCACCTGGCCGAGCGGGTGGCGGCCGAGTTCCCGGCCGTGCCGATCTCGGTGGGGACGGACGCGAAGGCGGCGGCGCTGGCGGAGTGGCGGTGGGGCGCGCTGGCCGGGGCCGACCCGGCGGTGTTCCTGTCCCTGGGCACCGGCATCGCGGCGGCGGTGCTGGTCGGCGGCCGGTTGCTGACCGGCGCCAACGGAGCTGCGGGCGAGATCGGGTACAACCTGCTCTCGCCGCAGGACACCGAGGGTTTCGCGAGCGGAGCGGCGCCGCTCGAGGAAGCCGTCGGTGGGCGTGGGCTGGGCGGCCGGGCGAGTGATCTGCTCGGCCGCCCGGTCACCGCGGGCGAGCTGTTCGCCCTGGCCAAGGAGAACGTCGAGGCCAAGGAACTGGTGACGGCGGCGCTCGACGAGCTGTCGATGCACGTGGCGAACCTGGCGATCGCACTGGACCCGCAACGCATCGCGGTCGGCGGCGGGCTGGTGCGCTCGGCCGACGTGTTGCTGCCGGCGCTGGCGGATCGGCTGGCGCATGCGGTGCCGTTCCCGCCTGAGCTGGTATCGGCCCGCTTCGACCAGGACGCGGCGTTGCTGGGCGCGGTGGCGCTGGCCCTGGGCGGGTAGGCCTCCGGGTGGCGTGCCGGTGCCCCGACCCGGTGCGCCACCCGGTATCAAGCCCGGGCGGCCTCGGCCGTCGCGAGTTCGGTGCGGCGGAAGGCTTCCGGGGACAGCTGGATCCACACCAGCACCGCGCTGAACGCCTGGATCGCCGCGACCACCACCCAGACGCCTCGCAGGCTCCAGTGCGCCGCGACCAGGCCGCCGGTCAGCGCGCCGAGCGGGGTCAGGCCCCAGGCCAGCGCGCGGTGGCTGGTCAGCACCCGGCCGAGCAGCGGCGCCGGGGTGAAGCGCTGGCGGCTGGACTGGGAGCAGACATTCCAGACCAGCACCGTCGAGGTCAGGAAGACCAGCACCACGCCGATCAGCGGCGGCCACGGCGGCAGCACGGCCAGCAGCAGCGGCGCCACCGCGCCGAGGCTCTGCGCCCACCGCATCGACCACGAGTACCCGAGCCGGTCGACGATCTTCTGCACCACGAACGACGACGCCACCCAACCGACCGCTAGGCAGGCGAGCAGCAGGCCGTAACCGACCGAGCCCACGTGCAGGATCTGCGTCGCGTACAGCACGAGCATCGAGTTACCGGCACTGGCGGCGAACGAGCCCAGCGCGACGTTGATCGTGATCGACCGCAGCAGCGGCGTCCGGACCAGGTGCGTGAGCCCGGCCGACAGGTCCCGGAGCGGATGGGTCCGCGCGGCCACCACCGACGCCGACGGGATGCGCCGGGTCAGGAACAGGGCGAGCAACGCGCAGGCGGCGGCCAGCCAGGCGGGAGCCCCGGCGCTGACCACGACGAGGAAGCCGGTCAGCGGCGGGACGACGAACTGCACGACACCCCGGTCGATCACGGTGAGGCGAGCGTTGGCGTGGGCGAGCCGGTCGGGCTCGACGAGTTCGGGCACGAGCGCCCCGCTGGCGCCGTCCCCGAGGACCTGCGCGGACGTGACGACGAAAGCGACGACGAGCAGTACGGGCAGGCTGAGCAGCCCGGCGGAGGCGACGGCGGCGAGCACGACCGCGGCTCCGACCTGGACGGCATACGCCCAGGCGAGCACGGCGGTCCGCCGCACGCGGTCGATGAGCACGCCGGCGAAGAGGGAGAGCAGCAGCCACGGCGCCTGCCCGGCGATGTTGATCAGTGAGATCTCGCGCGGATCGGTGGTGAGCGAGACGGCGAGCAGCGGAAGCGCGGCGAGCATCAGCCCTTCGGCGGAGGAACCGGACACCGCGACGGCCTGCAGCCGCGCCCACCTGTTGATCACGCGCGAAGCCCCATGATCGGCAGTGTGCCGAAAAGTCGTGAGCAAGCCAAACTATTTTCCGGCGACGTCGGTCACGCTCCGCGACGCACCCGGGTCGACTCGCGGACGACCAGTTCCGGCGTGAACACCACGGCCTGGTGCTCCACCGTGGTGTCCGCCGTCTCCGCCAGCAGCAGCTCCGCCGCCGTGCGGCCGAGGCGCTGGGCCGGCTGGCGGACCGACGTCAGCGGCACCGCCGCCGCGCCGGCGAACTCGATGTCGTCGTAGCCCACGATCGCCATCTCCTCGGGGATGCGCACGCCCGCGCCGACCATCGCCTGCAGCACGCCCAGGGCCAGCAGGTCGTTCGCGCAGAACACCGCCGTCGGGCGGGGGCTCATGCCCAGCAGGCGGGCGCCCGCGTCCCGGCCGGACGAGACGTCGAGGCCGATCGCCTCCAGCACCGTCAGCTCCGCCGCCGACCCCGCCAGCGCCGTGCGGACGCCCTGCTCGCGGTCGCGGCACTGGGCGAGGATGGCGGGACCGTTGACGAACGCGATGTTGTGGTGCCCGGTTTCCAGCAGGTGGCGGGCCGCGAGGGCGCCGCCCGCGAGGTCGTCCACCGCGACCGAGCTCGCCTCCGACGTCGGCGCCTTCCGGTCGACGAACACGTACGGCGTGCCGCTGCGGCGGAACGCGCGCAGGGCCTCGCCGGACGTCGCGACCGGGCTCAGCAGCACGCCGCGCACTCGTTGCTCCGCGAACATGGCCAGGTAGGACGCCTCGAGGTCGGACCGCTGGCCGCTGTTGCAGGTGATGATGTTGAGGCCTTCGGCGTGCGCGGCCTGCTCGGCGCCGCGGGCGACGTCCACGAAGAACGGGTTGCCGAGGTCGAGCACGAGCAGCCCCATGATCCGGCTGCGGCCGGCGCGCAGCTGCCGCGCCGATTCGTCGCGGACGTAGCCGAGCTCTTCGATCACCGACAGCACCCGGTTCCGGGTGGCCACCGCGACCACGTGCGGCCGGTTGACCACATTGGACACCGTGCCGATCGAGACGCCGGCCCGCTTGGCGACGTCCTTGATGCCGACCAAAGCACCCCCTCGCAGAGAAAGCGCGAGCCTACCACGCGGATGAAACGTTTCAGCCAGATTGGATCTGGCAGCGCGTCTCGCGCCTTCCGGGTAGCGGGCGAGAGGAGGCCGGAATGGACAGTGGGCCGCTGCGGGTGGTGGTGCTGATCGGCAGCACCCGCGAAGGCAGGGCCGGCGCGCGCGTCGGCGGCTGGTTCACGGCGACGGCGGCCCGGCGGGCGGGCCTCGACCTCGACCCCGTCGACCTCGCCGAGGCGGACCTCCCGGCGGCGTACCCGGCGGAGCCGACGCCGGGGCTGACCCGGTTCCGGGAGCGCATCGCCCGGGCGGAGGCGTACGTCGTCGTCACACCCGAGTACAACCACAGCTTTCCCGGGCCGCTCAAGCAGGCGATCGACTTCGCCTACGACGAGTGGCACGCGAAACCGGTCGGCTTCGTCTCCTACGGCTACCGCGCCCGCGGCCGCCACGCCGTCGAACAGCTGCGGGAGGTCTTCCTGGAGCTGCACACCGTGACGATGCGCGACGCGGTTTCCCTGGACCTGCTCGCGCCGTCGTTCGACGACGAACGCGTGCCGGCCCTGCTCGACGAACTCACCTGGTGGGGGCTCGCGCTGCGCGACGCCCGCCGGGCCCGCCCCTACTGCGCGTGAAAGGACCGCAGATGACCTCACCCGCGATCGAAACCTCCGGGCTCGTCAAGGTTTTCGGTGACACCCGGGCCGTCGACGGTGTCGACCTCGTGGTGCCCACCGGCACCGTCTACGGCGTCCTCGGACCCAACGGCGCCGGCAAGACCACGACCGTCCGGATGCTCGCCACCCTGCTCCGCCCGGACGGCGGCGAGGCCCGCGTGTTCGGCTGTGACGTCGTCCGCGACGCTGACGCCGTCCGCGGCCGGGTCAGCCTCACCGGGCAGTACGCGTCGGTGGACGAAGACCTGACCGGCGCCGAAAACCTGGTGCTGCTGGGCCGCCTGCTCGGCCACACCCGGCAGGCGGCGCGCGACCGCGCCGCGCAGCTGCTGGCGGCGTTCGGCCTGACCGCAGCCGCCGGCAAACAGGTCAAGCAGTACTCCGGCGGCATGCGGCGGCGGCTCGACATCACCGCGAGCATCCTCAACACGCCGGACCTGCTGTTCCTCGACGAGCCCACGACCGGGCTGGATCCGCGCAGCCGCAACCAGGTCTGGGACATCGTGCGCGCGATCGTCGCGCAGGGAACGACCGTGCTGCTGACCACGCAGTACCTCGACGAGGCCGACCAGCTGGCGTCCCGGATCGCGGTGATCGACCACGGCCGCGTGATCGCCGAAGGCACCCAGGGGGAGCTGAAGGCGTCGGTCGGCGCGGGCGCGATCCACCTGCGGCTGCGCGACGCGGCGCAGCGCGAGGCCGCCGAGAGCGTGCTGAACCGGGTGGTCGACGCCGCCGTCCAGCGCGAGCCCGACCCGGTGGCGCTGACCGCGAGGCTCACCGCCGCGGCCGGCGACATGGCGGCCGCGGAGCAGTCCGCCCGCGCGCTGGCCGAACTGGCGGCCGCCGGGATCACCGTCGACACGTTCTCCCTCGGCCAGCCCAGCCTCGACGAGGTCTTCCTGGCCCTGACCGACCACACCGCGAGCGGAGAGGAAGCAGCGTGAGCACCACCGCAGTCAAGGAAACCGAACTCGCCGCACCGAAGCCCGAAGACCTGGCGGCGGTGCTCGTCGCGACCCACCGGCCTCCCCGCCCGGGCGCGCTCTCGACGTCGTTCACGTTCGGCTGGCGGGCGGTGCTGAAGATCAAGCACGTGCCCGAGCAGCTGTTCGACGTGACGGCGTTCCCGATCATGATGACGCTGATGTTCACGTACCTCTTCGGCGGCGCACTGGCCGGTTCGCCGGGGGAGTACCTGCAGTTCTTCCTGCCCGGCATCCTCGCGAGCAGCGTCGTGATGATCACGATGTACACGGGGATCGCGGTCAACACCGACATCGAGAAGGGCGTGTTCGACCGCTTCCGCACCCTCCCGATCTGGCGCCCGTCGGCGATGGTGGGCTACCTGCTGGGGGACGTGCTGCGCTACCTGATCGCGTCGGTGGTGATCATGCTGGTCGGCCTGGTGCTGGGCTTCCGCCCGGGCGGGGGGTTCCTCGGCGTCGCGGCGGGGGTGGCGCTGCTGCTGGTGTTCTCGTTCGCGTTCTCGTGGGTGTGGACGATGTTCGGGCTGCTGCTGCGCAGCGAGAAATCGGTGATGGGGGTCAGCATGATGGTGATCTTCCCGCTGACGTTCCTGTCGAACATCTACGTGAGCCCGGAGACGATGCCGGGGTGGCTGCAGGTGTTCGTGGACCTCAACCCGATCTCGCACCTGGTGACGGGAGTGCGTTCGACGATGGCGGGCGCGTGGGACGTGCCGGCGGTACTCATCACGCTGGGCGCTTCGGTGGTGCTGGTGGCGGTGTTCGGGACCTTGACGATGCGGCTCTACAACCGCAAGTGACCATGGTTGAAGAGTCTGAATTCGAGTTCGTCGGCAGCGTGGCCGGCGGTCCGGGCCCAGCGGGCGAGCAGGGTGCAGTACCGCTCGTAGGTCACCGCCGGCCAGGGCCCGGTGCGGTGCAGCGAGTCCCACCCGCAGTGGTCGCGCAACGCGGTCGCGACCACGCGGTCGAGGATGAGGCATGGGTGGTCCGGCGCGCCGCCCCCGGCGAAGTACAGGAACTTCGTGAAGAAGGACGGGCCGAGCGACCGGAACCTGTTCAGCCGCCCGGGTCGCAGGAGTTCGAAGGCGCGCGTCGGATCCTGGCGCGACGCCTGGGCGGCTTCCGTCAAGACGGCCTCGGCGGCGGGGACGTCGGTCGCGATGCTGTCCAGCCGCCGCGCGTTCTGGCGCAGGTGCGAGCCGGCACCCCAGGCCAGCGTGCGCCACAGCAAAGTGAAGACATCACCGGCCGGCGCCCACACTTCGGCGCGCGTCAAGGTCGGCCCGGTCGGCCGGTCACCGGGCAGGCCCCGCCGGTCGAGTTCCGTGCGCCACCACTCGGCCTGGATGCGGATGCGGTGTTCCTCGACCGCCTGTCGGCGGGGCACCGTGGGAACCGCCCACTCCGGGAGCGCCAAGGGGGCCAGGTCGGTCATCGTCATGGCAAGTGGGTCGCCCGTGGGGCGCGGCTGTTACGGCTTCACAGCCGCCAGCGGATGTCGGACTGCGGGGCGTAGCGGCACGACGAACCGGTCGTCACCCTCTCGTTGAGGTGCTCGGCCAGCTGTGGGTGGGAGTCCGCCAGCTTGCGGAGCGTGTCGCGGATGCGGGCCGTCACCGCTTTGCGGGCTCGCTCCGTCTCGTCGCCGAGGCGGCGGGTCCGGCCGCCCAGTCCGGCGGCCGTTCGCAGCTCCGCCAGCAGTGCCTCGCGTTCGCGGTCCAGCTTCGCCGCCAGCCTGTCGTTGCCGAGGGACGTGGCTTCGTCGATCTCCGCGTCGAGGTGGTCGAGGCGGTGGCGGTACGCCGACTTCGCCGTCTCGTCGAGGACCGGGTCGCCGCCCAGGCGCCGCGCCGCCACGACCGTCTCGCCGCCTTCCGGTGCGAGCAGGCGGACCGCCGGGATCTCGGCACCGGGCGAACTGAGCAGGATGTGCAGGTCTCGCAAGCCTTTCGCGTCCGGCACCCGGACCTCGCGGCCCGCGAATCGCAGCGTCCACACCTCGTCCGTGCGGCGGAACTCGTTGGCCGGAACCGGCAACGGGACCGGTGGCGGCGCAGCGAGGTGCGGCATGCCCAGCTCCGACGCCTCCGCGCGGACCGCCGCCGTCAACGCTGCGGCCCGCTCCGCGTCGCCGGGGGCGTCGCGCTCGGCGAGTACGGTCGCCAGGCGGGCGCGGATCTCCGCCGCCCACGGGCGCAGGCGCAGCCGGTCCGCCGAGGCCGCCGCGGTGGTGAGCCGCTCGATCGCCGGATCCCGGCGGCCGAGGGCGGCTTCGAGGAGACCGGCCCAGAGGTCCACCGGCCCGCTGAACTCGCAGCCGTACAACGCCACCAGCCACTCGCCGGAGTACGGCGTCAGCTCGGCCAGGACCTGCTCGCACCGCGCACGATCCCCGGTCAGGGCGGCCGCCTGGGCCTGGTGACGCAGCCACATCGGCGCGAACTCGCGGGAGAACGGCCCGGCCACCTCGTGGGTCGCGTCCCCTCGCTGGACCCCCGCCAGTGCCGCCAGCAGATCCGGGTGCGGGTGGTCGCCGGCGGCCAGCCGCGCGGTGTGCGCCGCCAGGTCGTCGAACCGGCCCTGCAGCAGCAGGTAGCTCCAGCGCACCTGCTCCACCATGTAGCCGCCGAACTCGTGGCCGTACGCCGCCTCGACGCGGTCCAGGTCCGCGTGCGCCTCGGCGAACCGGCCGCGCAGCGCGCCGACGATGCTGCGGTCCAGCAGCGCCGCGAACTCGGCGCCGCGCAGGCCGCTGCCGGCCGTCAGTGCCTGGAACGCCCGGAACTGGTCGAGGTAGCGCGGGTCGCCCTGCTCCAGCAGCGCGACCCACTTGAGCGACGACGCGAAGTACTCGTTCTCGCGATCGCCCGTCCGCCGCGCCAGCACGGCCAGCTCGTCGGTCAGCCGCTCCCGCTCCCGCGCGCTGCCCGGACCCCAGAGCAGGTCGTGGCGCGCCCACAGCGTGAACGACAGCTCCTGGTCGTCGTCGCCGTCGCGGGCCAGCACCGCGGCCCGCGCCGCCAGCTCCAGCGTGACGCGGTCGAGCGACAGCGGCTCCGCCGGCTTCCCCGCCAGCCGTTCGTGCGCCGTGACCAGCAGATCCGACGTCAGGTCGAGGCGCGCCCCGGCCGGCGCGGTGCGGGACAGGGTGAGCGCGGCCCGCGCCAGCAGCGCGTCGTCGTCGAGCTCACGCACCAGCGCCACTGCCTCGTCGAAGACGCGCCACGCCTCTTCGTCGTCTCCGCAGCGGCTCAGCATGGTGCCGAGGTCGAGCGCGACCACGACCCGCTGCCGTGGCTCGGCCGCCCGTTCCAGCGCCCGCCGGTAGTGGCCGACGGACTCTTCGTTCGCCAACCGCGCGCTCGCGTCCCGCGCCGCGGCCACCAGCAGCCCGGCGGCGCGCGCGGGCTCGACCTCGTCGCCGGCGAGGTACGCGTGCCGGGCACGGTCGGCCGCGAACACGAGCGGCACCAGGTCGGGTGCCGCGTCGAGCGCGTGGACGACCGCGGCGTGTCTTCGCCGGACCTCGGCGGGGCCCAGCTCGGCGTAGCGCGACTCCCGCACGAGGTCGTGGGCGAAAGCGAACCGGCCGTCACCGAGCGCGGTCACCAGCCGCGCCGCGGCCGCGCGGGCCAGCAACTGGTCGACTTCGGGGACCGGTGCCCCGGTCAGCGCCGCGAGGATCCGGCGGTGGAACTCCCGGCCCAGCACCGCGGCGTCGGTCAGCAACCGGGTGACCGGGGCCGGCAGCAGGGAAAGCCGCCGCTGCAACGCATCCCGGACCCCGGGCGCGACGGCCGACACCGGGCTGCCGCTGTGCCAGAGCCGCGCGGTCTGCTCGACGAAGAACGGATTGCCGCCGGTCCGCAGGTGCACCTCGGCGGCCAGCGCGGGGTCCGGCTCGGTGCCGGCGGTGCGGCTCATCAGCTCGGCCACCTCGGCCGGCGCGAGCCCGGTCAGCGTCACCGTGGTCGCCTTCGCCACCAGCGGCAGGACGAGCTCGCGCAGCGGGTGACCGGGCGCGTCGACCTCGACGTCGCGGTACGCGCCGACGAGCAGCAGCCGCTCGAACCAGGTGTGCCGGGCGGCGAACTCCAGCAGCCGCAGCGACGCCGCGTCGGCCCAGTGCAGGTCGTCGAGCACCACGACGACCGGGCGGTCGTGCGCCGCCGCGGCCAGCGCGGTCGTGACCGCGTCGTGCAGCCGGAAGCCGTCTTCGGCCGGCGCGCCCGCCGACTCGCCGAGCAGCGCCGACAGCGTCGCCGTGTCGGCCCGCGCCCACTCCTCTTCCGGCAGCTCACGCCGCAGCGCGCGCACCACCTGGACCCACGGCCAGTACCCGGGCGCGCTCTCGGAGTCCCAGCAGGCGCCGGCGAGCACCAGGGCGCCGCGCCGGCGGGCGTCGTCGGCCAGCCCGGTGACGAGCGTGGTCTTGCCGATCCCGGCCTCACCGGTGACCAGGACCAGGCCGCCGTGGCTCGCCACGGCCCGGTCGAGTTCGGCCCGCAGCGTGGCGGCGGGGTGCGCCCGCCCGATGAGCGCGGCTGTCATGTCCGGTTCCTCCCGATTCCGGTGCCGAGCCTCTCATGCTTTCCCGCCGTTCGTCGCACGATTACCGCACTAGGCTGCGCAGCGGTGTGCCTGCCGCTGGGAGGAGTCCGGGTGCGGATCTTCACGATCGTCCTGTCCGTTGTGCTGACGTGGGTGCTCTCCGGGGCGGTCGCCTCGGCCGCGCCCATTGTCGAGGGCAGCACCGACAATCCCGTGACGGCGGCGCCCGCGGTCACCCGGCCGGACACCCCGCACTGCACGGTGACCCTCGCCGATGCCTTCCGCTCCAACACCGCCGACGGCACCCCGCAGTTCTACGAAGGCACGCTCACGCCGCCGAAGGCGTGCCCCGGCCCGTGGGCGAAGGTCGTGATGGACCAGACCGTGACGGTCAGCGGCCGGCAGTACGACCGGATCGGCGACCTGCGGATCGGCGCGACCGAGGTCTGGTGGGGAACGACCGAGGAGCCCAGCGGCGAGGGCACCCGCCCGATCACCTACCACTTCGACAAGGACCTGACGCCGTACGCCGCGCTGCTGCGCACGCCGCAGCCGTTCCACGGCGGCATCGAGAACTACAACTCGCCGATCTACACCGGTGTCTACGCGCAAACCGTGACGCTCACCTACTACCAGGCCGACCGCAAGCACCCCGCGCCCAGTACCGCCGATCACGTCGCCGGTTTCGGGCACGCCGACGCGACCCCCGCGGCGCCCACCGTGCACTTCACCGCGAAGGACCTCCCGCGCAACATCACGCGCGCCTACCTTGAGGTGACGCTCGAAGGGCACGCCTGCGACGAGCAGTGGTTCGACGACGTGCCGGACGCGGTGTCGGCGAAGTACCCGGCGGCCGGGCTCTGCGGCAAGGGGCCGTACCGCGAAGCGAACTTCGCGCTCGACGGGACGCCCGCCGGCAGCGCGTTCACCTTCCCGCACATCTATTCCGGCGGGATCGTGCCGCAGCTGTGGCGGCCGATCGTCGCGATCGACACGTTCAGCCTGCACGCCGAAACCTACGACATCACGCCGTTCGCGGGCCGGCTCGTGGACGGCGGGGCGCACGATCTCTCCTTCTCGTTCCCGGACATCGGCGGTGAATTCACCGTCGTGCCGACCCTACTGCTCTACACCGACAAAAAAGCCGCGCAGACATCCGGAGCCCTGACCCAGCACGACGTCGCGGCGGCGCCCGTGCGGCAGACGGCGGTGAAGGACATCGCCGGCGGCGTGAACGTCAAGGTGACGGCGAAGCGCCACGACGTGACCGCGGGCTACGTCGACACCTCTGAGGGTCGCGTGTACACCCGCGTCGAGCGCACCCGCGACTACCGCAACAGCGACGACGTCACCGGCGGCGGCTTCACCCAGCACGTCGTGCAGGGCGACTCGGGACAGCAGACG
The DNA here is from genome assembly GCF_040682775.1 of Amycolatopsis sp. NPDC051106. Lineage (NCBI taxonomy): Bacteria > Bacillati > Actinomycetota > Actinomycetes > Pseudonocardiales > Pseudonocardiaceae > Amycolatopsis > Amycolatopsis sp. NPDC051106. Next base: position 35,893 of record NZ_JBFBBQ010000029.1, read on the forward strand.
TCGACGTCCACTGTGGACGGACGGGTGCGCTCGGCCGCCCGGCACACGTGGTCCTACCCGCTGACCACCGACGCGACGGCGAACATCACCGACGACCAGAACCTGCGGATCTCCGGTGCGGCCGAGATGACGAAGACCGTGGGCGACCTCACGGGCGACGGCCGGGCGTGGTGGCCGGTCCGCGCGTCCAGCGAGTGGCTGAGCTCATCCGGCGTGCTGGCTCGCACGAACGGCGTCAACACCGAAGCCGACGGCCGTTCGCGCACGTCGTTCGCGGGGTCCGACGACCTCGGCCGGCCGTACTTCCACTACGTGGCGAGCGAGCACGGGCTGATCACCGAGAACCGGGAGCTCCCGCCGGGTGGTCACCGGTAGACCGTGGGCAACGGGCCGCGGCACCGCCCGGCGGTCAGGGTGAAGCCGAGCTCCCGCGACCCCATCGCGAGCGCCGCGACCAGTTCGACGGCCGGCTCGCGGGGCCCGGACGGGCCGAAGAACCCGGCGTCGCGCAGCGGCTCGGCGAAGCGCTCGGCGAGCTCGCCGCCGCGGGAGTCGTAGGCCTCTCCGAGTCCCATCCCGAACCGCATCCGGCCGCCACGGAAGTAGACCAGCTCGCCGGCGTCCATCGTCGTCAGCGCGACCGAGAAGACCTCGGACCCCAGAGTGTGCAGGCACGACGGCCGGGCGGAGGCGTCGCCGGTGGCCCGGACGGGCTCGATCACCGCGGCCCACTCGCCTTCCACCGCGACCCGGACGCACGAATGCCCGTCGTAGGCCTCACCTCCGGTGCCCCACGTTTCGAGCAGCGTCCGGGGCCGGGCTTCGGCCGGGTCGAGGTCGAAGGCGCGGAAGATCGCGTCGGCGTCCGCACCGCGCACGAACGTGAGCCGTCCGTCGTCCTCGAAGATCGACGGGTGCTCGACCACCCACCACCACGCGTCGTCACCCGGCACGCGGCACATCGTGCCCGGCGGCGGCGCAGGTGAGTCCTGTCTCGCCGTGCCTCACCCGATCGGGCTAGTGCGGTACTGTCGGATGCATGGGGAGTCTCCGCTCACGGGTCCTGGGCTGGGTCGGGCGTCGGTATCTCGCGCGGCAGTCGAAAAAGGGCTTCGACCTCGAGAAGATGTCGTCCTTCCTGCCCGACGCGGCGCTGCTGCCGCTCCGGCGCGACAGCCTCGATCCGGTCGCCGAGATCGGCGCGATCCGGGCCGAGGCGCCGATCAGCAAGCTCGACCTGCCGTTCGGGATGAACGCCTGGCTGGTCACGGGGTACGACGAAGCGAAGGCCGTGCTCGGCAAGGTGACGGAGTTCTCCACCGACTTCACCAACCTCGTCGGCAACGCCGGGGTGACCGAGGACCAGAACCCGGGCGGGCTCGGCTTCGCGGACCCGCCGGTGCACACCCGGCTGCGCAAGCTGCTCACGCCGGAGTTCACCATGCGCCGGCTCAACCGGCTGACCCCGCGCATCGACGAGATCGTCGCCGAGCAGCTCGACGCGATGGCCAAGACCGAGGGCCCGGTCGACCTGTGGCAGGCGTTCGCGCTGCCGATCCCGTCGCTGACCATCTGTGAACTGCTCGGCGTGTCCTACGAGGACCGCGAAGACTTCCAGCGGCTGGGCACCGCGCGCTTCGACCTGTTCGGCGGCGCGAGTGCGTCGCTCGGCGCGATGTCGGAGTCGCTGACCTACCTGCTCGACATCGTGAAGAAGCAGCGCGAAGAGCCCGGCGACGGCCTGCTCGGCATGCTGATCAAGGAACACGGCGACGAGATCTCCGACCGCGAGCTGGCCGGGCTCGCCGACGGCGTGCTCACCGGCGGCCTGGAAACCACGGCCAGCATGCTCGCGCTCGGCGCGCTGGTGCTGCTGCGCGACGAGAAGGCGTTCGAAGCGGTCCGCGGCGACGAGCAGTCCGTGCACCGGTTCGTCGAGGAGCTGCTGCGCTACCTGACGGTGGTGCAGATGGCGTTCCCGCGGTTCGCCAAGGAGGACATGGAGATCGGCGGCGTGCGGATCAGCGAGGGCGACATCGTGCTCGTGTCGCTGTCGGCCGCGGACCGCGACCCGAAGCTGGGCGCGGACATGGAGAAGTTCGACGCCGCCCGCGAGCCGACGTCGCACCTGGCGTTCAGCTACGGCATCCACCGCTGCATCGGCGCCGAGCTGGCCCGGATGGAGCTGCGCACGGCGTACCCGGCGCTGGTCCGCCGTTTCCCGAACTTGCGGCTGGCGGTGCCGGCGGAAGAGCTTTCCTTCCGCAAGGTGTCCATTGTGTACGGTCTGGACGAGCTGCCGGTGCTGGTGGACTGAAGCGTCAGTGCGGGATCGCCCGCCGTGGCCGTCGCTCGACGCGGTCGCGGTGGGCTTCGATGGCCAGGGCGACGTCCACGATGGTGTCCGTGTCCTCGAGTTCGGCGAGGTAGCCGACGCTGCCGGCCAGGATCGCCAGGTCGGCGCTGAAGTAGACGCCCATCAGCGGGTTCACGAACAGCTCGCTGCCGGCGGTGCGCGGGGTGAACTGGGCGTCGCCGAACTCGCCCCGCAGCGCGGCGGCGATCTGGCCCTGCACGATGCTCGGCCGGTCCGGGGTCGCGCGCTGCGCGTCGGCGACGGCGTCCAGGTAGGTCGCGGCTTCCGCGGAACCGGACGGGATGGACAGGGCACCCAGGTACCCGCCGGCCCGGTCGAGGGCGGCGAGGTTCTCCAAGACGTGGGCGTGGCAGACGCCGTGGAAGGCGTCGATGCCGAAGCCGAGGCTGACGACGAGCCGGTCGACGCCTTCGAGCGCGGCGACGGCGGCGAGGCTGGCCATGTCCTCTTCGGGCGTGCCGAGGCCGGCTTCGTCGCCGCGCAGGAGGATGTCGGTGCCGCCGTCGACGAGGACGACGGTGTCCACGGCCAGGTGGGCCACGAGGTACTCGTAGGCATCGCGCAGTGGCCGGGCGCCGGTGCGCGGGAAGGCGTGCACGACGGGCGGCCAGCCCTGGGTGCCGAGCCACCGCGCGAGGGTCCGTTCCGGGAAGTAGGCGTCGTCGCCCGCGCTGCCGGGGTGCACGGCGGCGACGTCGGGGGAGAGCCAGTCGTCGAGGTCGAGCCGGTTCAGGTCGCTGAAGGCGAGGTTCGCCAGGTGGACATCCTTGCCCTGGGCTTTCAGGGCCACGGCGAGGGGAAGTCCGGCGTAGACGTCGAAGCCGCCGCCCGCGCCGGCGATGAGAACCCGGCGCGCGGGACGGAGCCGGGCGAAGAGGGGCGGTTCGGCGAGGGTGTGCACCCGGCCATCCTACGGGGGTTCCGGACGGTCCTCTGTGGACTTACCGTGCCGGTTCGGTGGCGAGACCGAATCGAACCCGGAATCGCGTAAGCGAAGCCGTGACTCGGGTGACTGAGGCCGGAACTCGCGTGATGGGAGCCGGAACTCGCGTGAATCGAGGCGTAACTCGCCCATCCGGGGAGTTCCGTGCTCGATCACGCGAGTTCCGTGCTCGATCACGCGAGATCCGGCTCGGGTCACGTGATTGTGGGGTCAGTTCACTCCGCGGGGCCGGAACTGGATGCTGATGCGCGGCCCGACCGGCTTGGCCGTCTTCGGGACCGAGTGCTCCCAGGTCCGCTGGCAGCTTCCACCCATCACCAGGAGGTCCCCGTGCCCCAGCGGCCGCGCCAGCGTCTTGCCGCCGCCGCCCCGCGGGCGCAGCGCCAGGGTGCGGGCCGCGCCGACCGAGAGGATCGCGATCATCGTGTCCTCGCGGGCTCCGCGGCCGATTCGGTCGCCGTGCCAGGCCACGCTGTCGCGGCCGTCGCGGTAGTAGCACAGGCCCGCCGTGCGGAACGGCTCGCGCAGCTCCCGCAGGTAGTGCCTGCTCAGCGCGTCCCGCGCCGCGACCAGCGCGGGGTGGGGGAGCGGCACGCTCTCGCGGTAGTAGCTCAGCAGCCGTGGCACGGCGACGACGCGGTCGTACATCTTCCGCTTCTCCGCCTGCCACGGCACGCCCTCGACCAGCGCCGCGAACAGCTCGTCGGCGCCCTCGAGCCAGCCCGGCTGGATGTCGACCCACGCGCCGGAGCCGAGGTCGGTCCGCTCGGGCGCGAGCGGACGCAGCGCGATCGCGCGCTCGGTGCCGAACAGGGAAGACTGCAGACCCGCGTTCATGGTCCCCAGCTTACACCAAGATCGAACACCTGTTCTAGTGAATCACGTCGTAGACGAGCTTCTGGATCCCGTTGCCGTAGGACTCGCTCTCGACGAGCTTCAGGGCCTGCTTGTCCTTGTCGGTCTCGCCGAACAGCCGCTTGCCCGCGCCGAGCAGGACCGGGAACACCAGCAGGTGGTAGCGGTCGACCAGGCCGGCGTCGGCGAGCGCGCGGTTCAGCGCGGCGCTGCCGTGGACGATGATCGGCCCGCCCTCGGACTCCTTGAGCGCGGCGACGTCGTCCAGGGACCGGAGGATGGTCGTCTCGCCCCAGTTCGTCACGAGGTCGGACTCCTGGAGCGTGGTCGACACGACGTACTTCGGCATCGCGTTGTAGCCCGCGAACTCGACGGTCATGCCCGGCCACACCGGCGCGAACGCCTCGTAGCTGACCCGCCCCACCAGCAGCGCCGTCGCCTCTTCCTGCTCGGTGCCCTTGATGGCGTAGGCGGCGGGGTCGAACTCGATGTCCTTGAAGGTCCAGCCGGAGTTGCGGTAGCCCGGTTCGCCGCCGGGCGCTTCGACGACGCCGTCGAGGGAGACGAACGAGGTGGAGATCAGGGTGCGCATGGGTCCTCCTGGGGTGATCTTGCGTGCGTTCACCAGTGTGTCGATCGGGGACGACCGGATTCGACAGCGCGCCGCGGAAAACTTCCGACGCGCTGCCCGGCGTGCAAGTGGGTCTTGTCCGTGGCCGTCCGGACTCGTACAGTCACAGCCACGTCGGACAAAGGTCTGGACCTGTGTCCCGCTACCGCCGCCTCGAGTGATACAGGAGGTTGGACGGTGCGCAGACTTCGCGGCGCGGGCGTGCTCGCGGCGGTCGTGGCGGGGCTCGCGGTATTCGCCCCGGCAGCGGACGCCCAGGTCGGGACCGGCCCGTGGATATCGGATTCGCCCGGCTACTCGGAGCAGGAGCGGGGATGCGGTGACGTCTCCGGGCTCACCTTCAAGCTGATGTGCTCCACGGCGAGTGGTGACCAGCGGGCGGAACGCCGGTACACCACGTATTCCGGCGGGACCCACCAGTTCGAGGGATCGTTCAAGATCACCAGCATGACCGGCTCCCGGATCAGTCTCAAGCAGACGTTCCGGGACGGCTCGAGTGCCGGCCCGTACTTCCTGCTGGCCGTCGAGAAGGGCGGCCGGATGTACGCCGTCGAAGGCGGGGCGACGCTGGGCAGCGGCGCGACCGTCGGCACGTCGGTGCGGGTCAACACGATCAACCAGGTCGGCAGCTCGCACAAGGTGTACCTCAACGGTTCGCTGAAGCAGACGATCTCGAGCCCGGGCGGCAGCTACTACGACAAGTTCGGCAGCTACCGCACGGCCAGCGGCGCGGGACCGATCACGGTGACGTGGAGCGGGATCAAGTTCTGGCACAGGTGACGCCGCCGGCGGCGTCCCCGGGGGTCACGCCGGGGGCGCCGCCCACGCGTCGAGACCGTCGCGGGCGGCCAGCCGGCGGCCGCTGGTGAACCGGCGGTGCGTCCCGGTGACCGGGTCGTCGAAGGCGAGGACCCGGGACAGCAGCTGCAGGGGTTTCGTGAAGTCGCCGAGGGGTTTCTCCCGCAGTTCGGGGTAGAAGTCGTCGCCGAGGATCGGGATGCCGAGACCGCTCAGGTGCACGCGCAGCTGGTGCGTCCGCCCGGTCGACGGCACCAGGCGGTACCGGCCGAGGCCGTCGTGGTGGTCGGCCAGCTCGACGTACGTCTCGGCGTTCGGCTCGCCCGGGACCTCTTGTGCGGCCAGCACTCCGCGTTCCTTGATGATCCGGCTGCGCACCGTCCGCGGCAGCGCCAGCGCCGGGTCGTACGGCGCGATCGCCTCGTACTCCTTGTGGACCTTCCGGTCGCGGAAGAGCGTCTGGTACTTCCCGCGCAGCTCCGGCGTGATCACGAACATCACCAGCCCGGCGGTGACCCGGTCGAGGCGGTGCGCGGGGGAGAGGTGCGGCAGGTCGAGGTCGCGGCGCAGCCGCACGAGCGCCGTCTCGAGGATGTGCTGCCCGCGCGGGATGGTCGCCAGGAAGTGCGGCTTGTCGACGACCAGCAGGTGCTCGTCGCGGTGCACGACGCGGATTTCGAACGGCACCGGCACCTCGTCCGGCAGGTCGCGGTGGAACCAGATGAACGATCCGGGCGCGTACGGCTCGTCGACGCCGAGCGGGCCGTCCGTGCCGTGGATGCGCTCCTCGCGCAGCATCTGCTCGATCCGGTCCGGCGTCACCCGCGGGAGACGGTCGACGAGGTGGGCCAGCAGGGTCGGCCACTCGCCGTCGGGCAGTTTCAGCCGGGCGGCCTCCAGCCCGTGGCGGGGCGGGATCGGGGGCTGGAGCTTGCGTCTCATCGTCCCCCGACTGTAGCTAACCCTCCGACGGGGTCCGGTAGCGCGCGAGGTAGCGGGCCGTCGCCTCGGCGTTCTTCGCCTCGGCCGCTTCGGCGCGGACGCGGCGGCCGGTGTGGTGCGGGAAGCCCTGCCGGCCGAGCCGGTGCTCGATGCTCTCCTCCATGTAGGCGCAGGAGTAGAAGTACGCGACGAGCGCCGCCATGAGGACCAGCGAAAGGCGCAGCCAGATCGAGCCGGGCAGCAGCAGCCACACCGCGCACAGCGGCACGATGCCGACCGAGCGCTGCAGCACGTACCGCGCGCGCCAGTGCTTGGACGTCGCGTCGTACAGGGCCCAGTCCTTGTAGCGGTCCGGCAGTTTGACGCCGACGGCGTAACCGAACCAGCGGAGCACACCAGGTCGTTCCATGAGGTCTAGAGTACACTAATAGTTAGTGTACTAATTGTCTCGTGGGCCACGTTAGGATCGCGCCATGATCGACCTCGGTGAGGACCCGCTGAAGCTCGACCGGCAGGTGTGTTTCGCGCTGTCGGTGGCTTCGCGCAGCGTGATCGCGATCTACCGGCCGCTGCTGGAGCCGTACGGCCTGACCCATCCGCAGTACCTGGTGATGCTCGCGCTGTGGGAACGGTCGCCGCGGTCGGTGAAGGACCTGGGTGCGTCGCTGAGGCACGAGCCGGCGACGCTGTCCCCGCTGCTCAAGCGGCTGGAGGCGCTCGGTTACGTCACGCGCAGCCGGAGCCGGGCCGACGAGCGCCAGCTGATCGTCGAGCTGACGGAGTCCGGGCGGGCGCTGCGGGCCGAGGCCGAGAAGATCCCGTACAAGGTGGTCGAGACGCTCGGGATGGAGGTCTCCGAACTGGAGGCGCTCCACGGCGTGCTGTCCCGGGTGATCGCGGCGACGGCCTGAGGAATGTTCTTCCGGCCGGCGCGTTGTCGTCTTCGGGGGCCGACTCGCGAGGGGGCAGTGTGCTGAAGATCAGGCTGGGTGTCGCACCGGCGGCGGGAACCGGGCCGGCGGAGTTCGCCGGCCTCGCGGAACGGCTCGAGAGCGCCGGCGTCGATTCGCTGTGGCTGTCCGAGCTGGTCTACTCGCCCGAGGTCGACCCGATGATCGGCATGACGCACGCGCTGGCGCGGACGTCGAAGCTCAAGGTCGGCACCGGCGTCGCGATCCTGCCCGGCCGGCACCCGGTGCTGGTGGCCAAGCAGCTGCTGACGCTGGCCGGCCTGGCGCCGAAGCGGGTGCTGCCGGTGTTCGGGCTGCGTCCCGCGCGCGCCGCGGAGCACGACCTGTTCCCGGTGCCGGCCGGGCGCCGCGCGGCGGTGTTCGACGAGTCGCTGGTGCTGTTGCGACGGCTGCTGGAGGAGGACTCGGTGTCGTTCTCCGGCTCCTTTTTCGAGGTCGCCGACGTGTCGCTGGGGCCGCGGCCGGCGAAGCGTCTCGACGTCTGGTTGGGCGGCTCGGCGCCGGCGGCCTTGCGCCGCACGGGCCGGCTGGCCGATGGGTGGCTGGGGAGTTTCCACACGCCGCCGCAGGCGCGTGAAGCCGTCGTCGCGATCCAAGCCGCCGCGGCCGAGGCGGGGCGCGAGATCGAGGAGGACCACTTCGGGTTGAGCCTGCTGGTGGCGGACCGTGGCATCCCGAACGAGCTGGCGGCGATGGCGGCGCGGCGTAGTCCCGGCGCCCCGCTGACGGACCTCGTGGCGACCAGCTGGGCCGAGGCCCGGCGGCTGGTGGAGCAGTACATCGAGGCGGGGCTGTCGAAGTTCGTGATCCGGCCGGGGCACGGGGATTTCGACGACTTCCTGGAGAAGTTCCAGGCGGAACTGGTGCCGCTGCAGAACTGAGCCGATCGAGTGAGCCGTCCGACGGGTATCAACCCGCGGCCGGGTGTACGCGTTTCCACCGCGACCACACCCGGACTGGAAGGACTCCCACGATGCGCCCCTTCGCACGACTCGGAACGATCCTCGGCATCTCGGCGGCACTCGTGGCGGCGACCGCCGTGCCCGCCGTCGCCTCACCGGCCAAGTTCGCGCTCGCCGTGGTCCACGGCGGCGGAACGGGAGCCACGGCCGGGTCGCTCAAGGGTGGGATGAGCTGGTCGGCCTCGCTGAAAACCGTGACGCTGTCCGAAGTCACTTTGTTCGTCAAAGGCGGCGAGTGCATCGATTTCACGATTATCGGTCGGCAGGGCTCCACTGTCGTCACCGACGGCGGACAGTACCCGCCGCAGGGCGGTCAATACTGCCCGAGCGCGGACTACACCTGGTGGTTCGGGACGATCAGCCTGACGGCGAACCGCCCGGGCGGGATCGAGCACGTCAACTTCGACATGTACGACTACTGGCACCACACCCAGGGCTACATCAACTGCGATCGCCGCGAAGCCGTCTGTTACGGCAGCGACCACTGACGGGGCCGCTCAGAACTCCAGCTGCTCCGCCTTCCGCGGCATGAGCAGCAGCGCCACGACCGAAACCGCCGCCACCACCAGAAGCCCGACGAACACGTAGTGCGTCGCCTCCGCCAAGGCGCCCCGCACGAACGTCGTCACCGGGGAATTGTCCGTGTGGCCGCCCAGGACCAGGCTCGTCGCGTCCACCGACGGCGGCAACTTGCCCGCCACCTCCGCCGGCGGTGAGGCGAACCGCGAAGCCAAGGTCGCGTTCGCGATCGCGCCGAAGACCGCCGCTCCCACCGCGCTGCCCAGCGACCTGCTGAACAGGTTCGTCGCCGTCACCACGCCGCGGCGGTCCCAGCCCACCACCGACTGGACCGCCACCAGCGTCGGGCTCGACGTCATCCCCAGGCCCAACCCCAGGACGAACGCCGCCAGCGCCGCCGACCAGATCGACGACGACGCGTCGAGCAGTGCCACCAGGACGGCGCCGCCGACGACGAACACCGTGCCGATCAGGGACGTGTCGCGGAAGCCGATGCGCAGGTAGATCTTGCCAGCCAGAGACGCCGAGAGCGGCCAGCCGACCGTCAACGCCGCCACCGCGAACCCGGCGGCCAGCGCGCCCGCGCCGAGCACGCCTTGGGCGTACGTCGGCAGGTACGACGTCAGCCCCATCAGGACCGCGCCGACCACCACGGACAGCAGGTTGCCGCCCACCAGGATCCGGCGGGTGAACACCCACAGCGGCAGCACCGGCTCGGCCGCGCGCTTCTCCGCCAGCACGAACGCCACGAGCAGCACCGCGCCCGTGACGAAGATCGCCACGCTCGGCACCGAGCCCCACGCCCACGCGACGCCGCCTTCGAGCAAACCCAGGATCACCAGCGAGCAGCCGACCGTCAGCAGCGCCGCGCCCGTGTAGTCCACCTTGTGGGGCTTGCGCTCGACGCGCTCGGAGAAGTTGCGGAACAGCATCAGCGCGGCGATCGCGCCCAGCGGCAGGTTGATGAAGAAGATCCAGCGCCAGTCCAGGTACTCCGCGAACACGCCGCCGAGCGTCGGGCCGACCACCGACGCCATGCCCCAGACGCTCGCGACGTAGCCCTGCACGCGGGCGCGTTCCTCCACCGTGTAGAGGTCGCCGATCACCGTCATGGACATCGGCTGGATCGCGCCGGCGCCGATGCCCTGCACCGCGCGCGCCGCGATCAGCACCGGCATGCTCCACGCGGCGCCGCACAGCACCGAGCCGACCAGGAACGCCGCGATCCCGAAGAACATCACCGGACGGCGGCCGAGCACGTCGGCGAACTTGCCGTAGAGCGGGACGGTGACCGCCTGGGTCAGCAGGTAGACCGAGAACAGCCACGGGAACTGCGAAAACCCGCCGAGGTCGCGCACCACCGACGGGACGGCGGTCGCGATGATCGTGCTGTCGAGGGCGACCAGGCCGGTGCTCAGCATGACCGCGATCAGCACCGGGCCGCGGTCCGACCGGAAGCCGACCCCTTTCGCGCTGGTGGCGGCGGGGATCGTCATCGGCGGGCTGCTCCTCGGGGAAGTCATGACGGGGATCAACTACTTTGCAATCCTAAGCATTCCATCCGGGGACTGGGTACCCCAGTGAATTTCCGTCACAGTGCGATGCGCGGAAGATGGGTGCGATGAACGACTGGATCCGGCCGATCGGTCAGGGGTGGGTGGTCCGCGACGCGGTGCCCGGCCCCGACGTCGACGAGTTCGCCGAACCCGACCGCGTCGTCGCGGCGCTGGCCACGCTGGGTGCCGCGGACAGCCTGCTGGCCGTGCAGCACCCGGCCCGCACACCCGCGGCACTGGCGCGCGGGCTCGATCTGACCGCGGCGGTCCCGGTCGCGCGGGCCGTGCTCGAACGGCTCCGCAAGCGGTTCTACCGGCCGGTGCGCGAGTTCGTCGCGCCCTACCGGATCGACGGGCCGGACGGCGTGGCGCTCGGCTTGCTGTGCCTGGTCGACCCGGCCGCGGTGACCGACGACGGCGCCGCGCGCGTCCGGCACACCGAGGACGTCTACGCCGACGTCGTGGCCGAGCGCGCGGCCGTGCTGGCCGGACTGGGCTGCGCGACGAGCGCGGCGATGCTCGTCCCGGCGGCCGGCGGCGACCTGCTGACCGAGCAGGTCGAGCGGGCCTGCGCCGGCCTCGGCCTGCCCGATCTGTCCACCGCGGACGCGGCCGGGCGGCGGCACGAGCTGTGGGTGGTGCCGGCGGGCCCGCTGCAGAACCGGCTGCTGGCCGCGGTCGCCGCCACCGATCTGCTGGTCGCCGACGGCAACCACCGGGTGGCCGCGGCGTCGGCGGCCGGGCACGGGGCGCTGCTGGCCCTGGTTACCGCGGGCCCGCAGCTGCGGATCGGCGCGATCAACCGGGTCCTGACGGGCACCGGGCTCGGCCCGGAGGACCTGGTGTCGCGCTGGTGCGCGGCCGGCCTGGACGTCCGGTACGACGAGCACGCGGTGCCCGTCACAGGCGAGGTGGTGGTCCGGGCCGGCTCGGCCGTGCTGCGGGTCCCGCTGCCGGAGCAGCCGGGCCCGGGGCCGGTGATCGACCACGAGATCGTCGAGCGGGTCCTGTTCGCCGAGGCGGTCGGGGTGGATCCGGACGGGCCGTGCGTGCTGCCGCTGCCCGCGGGACGGCCCGTGCCGGCCGACGCGGACGCGCTGGTCCTGCTCGCGCCGGTGCCGTACGCGGACGTGCTCGCGGTGCACGCGGCCGGCCGCCGGATGCCGCGGAAGGCCACCTACTTCACGCCGAAGCCGCGCAGCGGGCTGGTACTGGCGGAGCTACCGCGGCCCGGAGGGTGACCGCGGTCAGGTGGCGGCCTGCGAGTCCCACCAGTTCAGGACGCGGGTGGCGAACAGCGTCAGCCACTTCGACGGCTGACCCGGCGGGACGTCCACCTCGAACCACACCCGGCCGGTGTGCCGCGCGTTCTGCAGCCACGTGCCGTCCGGCTGCCGTGCCGAGCGGATCAGCTCGATCGCCTCCGCCATGCGCGGGTCGCGCCGGCCGGCGTCGCGGAAGTACGAAGCCGCGTTGAGCACGTCGTAGAACCAGCGGATCGGGTACGCGAACTCGCTCACCCACGGCGCGATCGGCTCACCCGTCGACAGCCGCCGGAACAGCCCGCGCTCCAGCAGGTACTCCTCGCCCGCCAGCCGCGCCGCGCGGGAAGCGTCGGTGCCGCCCGTCGCGGTCTCGAACGCGAGCAGGCCCTTCAACGAGTTGAGTGTCGAGTGGACGGACGAGCGCGTCGCTCCTTCGACCCACTCGCAGTTCCACCCGCCGTCCGGCAGCCGGTGCGCGACGAACCAGCCGGCGATCCCGGAGACGTCCGCGCCCAGCCACACCCCGTTGGCCAGCGTCCAGGCGTTGATGCAGCAGTCGACCTCGCCTTCCCAGTAGGGCAGGTCTTCGTACTCCCACCGGCAGTTCGCGGCCAGCGACGCGGCGGTTCCCCGCAGCGCCGACGCGTCCAGGCCCCATTCGCGCAACGAGTTCAACGTCCACGTCGTCGCCGTCCAGGGCTGGGCCTCCTCGCCCTTGAAGCCCGCCGGGAAGAACGCGCCGCCCGCCCACTGGCCGTCGGGATCCTGCAGCGCGAGCAGCCGCGCGCCGAAACCCTCCGTGGCGACCCGGGCTCGCGTCGCCTCCCACACCGGAGGCGGCTCGCCCGCCAGGTCGCGCTCCACCTGCCAGCGCAAGGCCGGGTCGGAGTCGCGCAGCCAGGCGAGCACGTCCATCAGGCCCCCGTGACGCCGTCGATGGCTTCGCGGAGGAAGTCGGCGTGGCCGTTGTGCCGGGCGTACTCGTGGATCATGTGCAGCATCACCAGCCGCAGCGAGACGTCCTCGCCCCAGCGCGCCTGGTGTCCCGTGACGTCCAGCGACTCGGCCGCCTCCTCGATCTTGCGCGAGTGCTCGACCTCGGTCTGCCACGCCTCGAACGTCTCCGCGCGCGTCGAGGTGCTCGCGTCGTAGGCCGCCTGGAAGTCGCCCTCGGCCGACCACCGCAGCGGGACGTCCTCGGCGTCGATCACCCGCCGGAACCAGGTGCGCTCGACCTCGGCCATGTGCCGGACCAGGCCGAGCAGCGAAAGCGTGGACGGCGGGCTCGACGCGCGGCGCAGGTCCTCGTCGGACAGTCCGTCGCACTTCATGGCAAGGGTGGCGCGGTGGAAGTCGAGGAACGTGCGCAGCATTTCGCGCTCGCCCCCGACCAGCGGCGGTTCGGGGCGTTCGGTGGTCACGATGGAGTGTGTATCACGCCCTGCTCTTTCTTTCTCAAGGAATTGTCGTACCGGTGTTTTAAGCTCGCGCGGTGGACTTGCCCGTGATGCCGCCCGTGCGGCCGATGCTCGCGAAAGCCGTGCACGAGGTGCCTCGTGACCCGGGGCTGCTCTACGAGCCCAAGTGGGACGGCTTCCGCTGCATCGTGTTCCGCGACGGCGAGGAGATCGAGCTCGGCTCCCGCAACGACCGCCCGCTGACCCGCTACTTCCCCGAGCTGGTCGAGCTGCTGGCCGCCGCGCTGCCGCCGCGGTGCGTGGTCGACGGTGAGATCGTGCTGGTCACGCCGCAGGGTCTCGACTTCGAGGTGCTGCAGCTGCGGCTGCACCCCGCGGCTTCGCGCGTGCGCAAGCTCGCCGAGGAGACGCCGGCCAGCTTCATCGCCTTCGACCTGCTCGCCCTCGGCGACACCGACCTCACCGCAGAGCCGTTCCGAGAGCGGCGCAAGCGGCTGGAGAGCGTTCTTTCGACCGCGGCCGAGGGCCTGCAGCGCGTCCACCTGACTCCGCTCAGCGAGGACCCCGCCCAGGCCGAGGACTGGTTCACCCGGTTCGAGGGCGCGGGCTTCGACGGTGTCATGGCCAAGCCCGCCGACCTGCCGTACGAGCAGGACAAGCGCGTCATGCTGAAGGTCAAGCACGAGCGCACGGCCGATTGCGTCGTCACCGGGTTCCGCTGGCACAAGGACGGCGCGGGCGTCGGCTCGCTGCTGCTGGGGCTGTTCGACGACGAGGGCGTGCTGCACCACGTCGGCGTGGCCAGCAGCTTCACCAAGGCGCGGCGGGCCGAGCTGGTCGAAGAGCTGGCGCCGCTGCGCGAAAACGCCCTGGAGAACCACCCGTGGCGGTCCTGGGCCGAGTACGAGCCGGAACCGGGCCGCCGGCCGGGCGCGAACAGCCGGTGGGCGCCGCAGAAGGAGCTGACCTGGGAACCGCTGCGCCCCGAATGGGTCGCGGAGGTCCGCTACGAGCACCTGCAAGGCGGCCGGTTCCGCCACGGCGGGCGGCTGGTCCGGTTCCGGCCCGACCGCACCCCGGAATCGTGCACGTACGCCCAGCTCGACGAGGCGACGCCCGCCGAGCTCGCGAAGCTGTTCGGGGAGGCGAGATGAGCGAGGCGATGCTGCTCGACGTCGACGGCGTCGAGGTCAAGATCACCAGCCCGGACAAGGTCTACTTCCCCGAGCACGGGCAGACGAAGCTCGACCTCGTCGAGTACTACCGGGCGGTCTCCGGGCCGCTGCTGGCCCGGCTCGGCGGCCGCCCGCTGCTGCTGGAGCGCTACCCGGACGGCGCCGGCGGCAAGAACTGGTTCCAGAAACGCGTGCCGAAGGGCGCCCCGCCCTGGCTGAGCACCACGGTCGTCTCGACGCCGAACGGCACGACGAGCGACGCGCTGGTCGCGAAGGACCTGGCCCACATCCTGTGGGCGGTGAACCTGGGCTGCCTCGGCTTCCACGTCTGGCCCTACCTCGCGCACACCCCCGAGGTCACCGACGAGCTGCGCGTCGACCTCGACCCGTCGCCCGGTATCGGGTTCGACGAGCTGCGCGAGGCGGCGCTGCTGACCAGGGAGTTCCTGGCCGAGCACGGCATCGAAGGCCATCTGAAGACGTCCGGGTCGCGGGGGCTGCACCTGTACGTGATGCTCGAGCCGCGCTGGGACGGCTTCCAGGTGCGGGCCGCGGCGGTCGCGCTGGCGCGGGCCCTGGAGCGGCGGCACCCGGAGAAGATCACCGCGCAGTGGTGGAAGGAAGAACGCGGCTCGCGCGTGTTCGTCGACTTCAACCAGAACGCGCCGCACAAGACCGTGTTCGGCGCCTGGTGCGTGCGGCCGCGGGTGGGCGGCCAGGTGTCCACGCCGATCGGGTGGGACGAGCTGGACGGCGTCGAGCCCGACGCGTTCACGCTGAGCACCGTGCCGGCCCGGGTGGCCGGGCGCGGCGACCCGTGGGCCGGGGCGGGCGAGCGGCCGCAGTCGATCGAGCCGCTGCTGGAGATGTCCGAAACGGACCTGAAGAACGGGCTGATGGACGCGCCGTGGCCGCCGGTGTACCCGAAGATGCCGAACGAGCCGCCCCGGGTCGCGCCGAGCCGGGCGAAGAAGGCGTGAGGTGGCTGAGGTGGCGACGGTCGCCGAGTGCCCGGCCGACGACGGGTTCCTGCTGGCGCTGATGACGGCGATGACGGCCGAACTGGTCGTGGCCTACGACCTGCCGCCGGACGCGCGCCCGCGGCCGCTGGGCCCGGCGAGCCGGTACCTGCTGGCCCGCGACGGCGAGCGCGTGATCGGCTGCTGCGCGGTCGAGCCCGTCGGCCCGGGGGTGTACGAGCTGAAACGGATGTTCGTCGCCCCGGACGCGCGCGGCACGGGGGTGTCGACGGCGCTGGTGGCGGAGTCCGAGCGGCTGGCCCGCGGCGGCGGGGGAGTGCGGCTGCGGCTCGAGACGGGAGTGCGCCAGCCGGCGGCGATGCGGCTCTACGAGCGGGCGGGGTACCGGCGGGTGCCGAACTTCCCGCCGCACGAGGCCGACCCCGAATCGGTTTGCTACGAGAAGGTCCTGCGGTAGCCGGAGCGCAGTGAATGACTCATTCCTGGCGCCGGACGCCAGGAATGAGTCATTCACTGCATCTCAGAGTTCCAGTTCGAGGGACAGCTGGCCGCGGTCGTCGCCGGCCGGGGTCACCCGGACTCCCGCCGGGGGCGCGGGCAGGGTCGCCACGCACGCCGGGCAGGGCGCCACCTCCGACGTCGTCAAGTCCACCGGCTTCCAGCTGCGGGACTCCTTCGCGCCGCACGCCGAGCGGCGGTAGCGGAGGTCGCCGGAGCGGGTCATCACGTGCGCCAGCGGCACTTCTTCGGGCAGCACGCCGACCAGGTACCAGCGTGGTGCGCTCACCGCGGTGGTCGTCATGGCCGCCAGTCTCCGTCGCGGCCGGCGGCACCCGGCTGCATTTGCCGATCTTCGGCGTGGCGGGCGGCCCTCAGGCCTCGTCCGGCAGGTAGCGCAGGATGTGCAGCAGGCCGCGCTCGTCGACCGCCGACGGGTCCGGCGCGATGCACCGCTCCAGGTCGGCCAGCACCGCGCCGGTGTCGAGGCCCGCGCCGATCAGCACCAGCTCCGTGCGCCGGGGCGCGCCGGCGGGCCACGGCGACCGCTCGAGTTGCACGAACCCCCCGACCGTGTGCAGGTGGAAGCGCGTGTCGGCGGCGAAGTCCGCCTGGCCCTTCATCCGGTAGAGCCCGGCCGGCCGGCGTTCGAGGAAGTCGACGAACGCGCGCGGGGCCAGCGGGGTATCGGCGGTGAACGTCACCGTCTCGTACCGCGCGTGCAGGTGGTGCGAGTGGTCGTCTTCGCGCAGGTCGTCGAAGGACAGCTGGCCGACGCGCTCGCCGCGGGGCTCCGGGTCGAAGAACAGCCTCGGGTCGACGCGCCCGTGCGAGGTGACCAGCAGCGGGCGGCCCGGCGCCAGCTCCTCGACGGTCGCGGTGACCTTGGCCAGCGCCTCGGCGGGCACCCGGTCGGCCTTGTTCAGCACCACCAGGTCGGCCAGACGCAGGTGGTCGGCCAGCTCGGGGTGGCGTTCGCGCGCGGCCTCGAACTCGGCGGCGTCCACGACCTCCGCGAGCCCGCCGTAGCGGATGTCCGGGTTCTCACTGGCGATCATCAGCCGGATCAGGTCGCGCGGCTCGGCGATGCCGCTGGCCTCGACGACGATGACGTCGATTCCCGCTTCGGCCGAGGAAAGCCGCCCCAGCATGGCATCCAGGCCGCTCGCGTCGACCGCGCAGCACAGACAGCCGTTGCCGAGGGAAACCATCGTGTCGACCTGGCCGGCGACGGCGAGCGCGTCGACGTTGACGCTGCCGAAGTCGTTGACCACGACGCCGACCCGGGCGCCCTCGCGGTTGGCGAGCAGGTGGTTGAGCAGCGTCGTCTTGCCCGCGCCGAGGAACCCGGCGACGAGGACCACGGGGATCTTGCGCACGAAACGACTCTACGACGCGCGCGGGCGTGCTGATACACGGGGGACCGCCGCCGGAGTAGGCCGTTCGCCGAATACCCTCGAAAAGACGAATGCGATACGGCGAGAAAGGATCACGGCGGGTTCACCGTCCACTGTGATCGATTGACGGAGAATGCGCTGCGACATGTCCGGATAACGCATGGTGACAGTTATTTTTCCGGCGTTTTCGCTGGCGGGAGCGAAATGGAAGATCGAGGTGCGGCGCCGTTCCCGTCCGGTGGATTGCGTCCGCGAGAACGTCGGGTACTCTCCCCGGCCTGGCCGGAGGTGCTGCTGTGGCAGCAACTTCCGGCCAGGCCCGTTGTCGGCGACCATCGGAGGAACGGTGAACCTTTCCGTCGGGATGCAGAGCACGATTTCGGAGAGTGGGGTGACGTCGTGACGGTTACACCCGAGCGGGTGACGTCCGCTCCACCGATCTACCAGCGCGTCTCGGCGGAGCAGAGCGTCAATTCCGCGGAAGCCGAAGAATTCCTGGACCGGATGTTCGCCGAAGGCGCCGCCGAAGAGGGCGACCGATTCGAGACACGGCTGGCGGAGGTCCGCGCGGAAATCGCCGAAACGGGCACCTACCGGCACACCGCCGCCGAGCCGGCCTACGGCGCGCGCGTCGCGTGGCGCAACTCCGCCCGCTGCATCGGCCGGTTGTACTGGCACAGCCTCCGGATCCGCGACCGGCGCCGGGTCACCGACCCGGCCGCGATCGCCGGCGAGTGCGTCGCCCACCTGCGCCAGGCCACCCGCGGTGGCCGGATCCGGCCGACGATCACGGTGTTCGCCCCGGACACACCCGCGGAGCCCGGGCCGCGCATCCACAACGAGCAGCTGATCCGGTACGCCGGGTACCGCTTCGAGGACGGTTCGGTGCTCGGCGACCCGCGCTACGCCGAGTTCACCGAGCAGGTGCGAAGACTCGGGTGGCGGCCACCGGAGCGAAGAGGCTCCTTCGACGTCCTCCCGCTGCTGATCGAGTCGGTCCCGGGTGATCCGCAGCTGTTCACGCTGCCCGCGGACGCCGTCCTGGAAGTCCCGCTGACCCACCCCGACCACCGCTGGTTCGCCGGGCTCGGGCTGCGCTGGCACGCCGTGCCGGCGATCAGCAACATGCCCCTGGAGATCGGCGGCATCACCTACCCGGCCGCGCCGTTCAACGGCTGGTACGTCGGCTCGGAGATCGGTGCCCGGAACCTCGCCGACGAGCAGCGCTACGACCTGCTGCCGGTCGTCGCCGAGCTGATGGGCCTGGACACCGCGAGCGAACGCACGCTGTGGCGCGACCGGGCGCTGGTCGAGCTGACCCTCGCGGTGCAGCACTCCTTCGACGCGGCCGGCGTGACGATGGCCGACCACCACACCGAGTCGCGGCGGTTCCTGACCCACCTCGACCGCGAGGAACGGTCCGGCCGCCGGTGCCCGGCCGACTGGAGCTGGATCGTCCCTCCACTGTCCGGTGGGCAGACCCCGGTCTTCCACCGGTACTACGACCCGCCGGATCCCGGGCTGCGACCGGCGTTCCTCTCACCGGAC
This sequence comes from Amycolatopsis sp. NPDC051106, assembly GCF_040682775.1. Lineage (NCBI taxonomy): Bacteria > Bacillati > Actinomycetota > Actinomycetes > Pseudonocardiales > Pseudonocardiaceae > Amycolatopsis > Amycolatopsis sp. NPDC051106. The sequence continues at coordinate 54,728 of NZ_JBFBBQ010000029.1, forward strand.
TGAGGCAGCCGCGAGGGCCGGGAACCACGGAGAGCAACGGGGGAACGTCCGTATGGCGGATCGTGCCCGGCCCGCGGCGCAGTACCGCGCGGCAAGGCCGACAATGGGACGCATGACCGCAGTCCTCGTCGCCTACGCCGGGCGCCACGGCGGAACCCGGCAGATCGCCGAGGTCATCGCGGCCGAGCTCGGCGAGGCCGGCCTGAGCGTGGACGTGCGCGACGCCGCCGACGTCGCCGCGGTCGGCGACTACGCCGCGGTCGTCGTCGGCAGCGCCCTGTACTACCACCGGTGGCGGCCCGAGGCCGTCCGGTTGCTGGAACGCCACGCCGCGGTGCTCGCGGAGCGTCCGGTGTGGCTGTTCCACAGCGGGCCGTGCGGCCCGGGCGCGGCCTCCCAGCAGGTCAGCCTGCCGGCGAACGTGGCGCTGCTCGCCGCGCGCATCGACGCGGAGCGCACCGCCACCTTCGGCGGCCGGCTCGACCCGGCGTGCGTGCGCGGCCTGATCCCGCGGCTGATGGCGTCGGGGCAGCGCGCGGGCGACTTCCGCGACTGGGACCGGATCAAGGCGTGGGCCCGCGACGTCGGCCGCCGCGTCCGCACCCGCGTCCCGCTCTGAACCCTTGCCCGCGCGGGGCGGTGAGTGCTAGACCAGCCCTGAGGTCTTCCGGTGGAGAACCGACGGGACGGGGCGAACGTGACGGATCGGCAGGCGGGGCCCGAAGCCGGCAAGAAAGCGCTTACATCCGATCAGCGCAACGCGTTCCTCGCGGCGCTGCTCGGCTGGAGCATGGACTCGTTCGACTACTTCCTCGTCGTGTTCGTCCTCGCGGACATCGCGAAGGACAAGTCGTTCGGCGCGACGGCGACGCAGCTGGCGTTCATCACCACGGCGACCCTGGTGATGCGCCCGGTCGGCGCCCTGCTGTTCGGCCTGTGGGCCGACCGGGCCGGCCGGCGGATCCCGCTGATCGCCGACGTCCTGCTGTACTCGGTGGCCGGTCTGCTGTGCGCGTTCGCGCCGAACTTCACCGTGCTGCTGATCCTGCGGTTCGTCTACGGCCTCGGGATGGGCGGCGAATGGGGCCTCGGCGCGGCGCTGGCGATGGAGAAGATCCCGGTCGCGCGGCGCGGGTTCTTCTCCGGCCTGCTGCAGGTCGGCTATTCGATCGGGTACCTGCTCGCCGCGCTCGCGTACCTGCTGTTCCACTCGGCCCTCGGCCTCGAGTGGCGCTGGATCTTCGTGCTGAGCATCTTCCCGGCGCTGATCACCCTGCTGATCCGCGCGCGGGTGCGCGAGTCGGAGGTCTGGGAGACGACGCGGGAGAAGCTGCGCGTGACGCGGACGTCGGTCAAGGACATCCTGCTGAACCCGAAGGTGATCCGCCGCTTCTTCTACCTGATCCTGCTGATGACGGCGTTCAACTGGATGAGCCACGGCACCCAGGACGTCTACCCGAGCTTCCTCAAGGCCCACGACAACGGCGGCGCCGGCCTCGGCGCGGCGACGAGCACGTGGATCGCGGTGCTGTACAACGTCGGCGCGATCATCGGCGGGTGTGTGTTCGGCACGCTGTCGGAACGCCTCGGCCGCCGGCGGACCATCGTGACGGCCGCGGTGCTCGGCCTGCCGGTGATCCCGATCTTCGCGTTCGACCACGGCGCGGGCATGCTGGCGCTGGGCTCGTTCCTGATGCAGATCATGGTGCAGGGCGCGTGGGGCGTGATCCCGGCGCACCTCACGGAGATGTCCCCGGACGCGATCCGCGGCTTCTACCCGGGCGTGACCTACCAGCTGGGCAACCTGCTCGCGGCGCTGAACCTGCCGATCCAGCAGGCGATCGCGGAGTCCCACGGGTACTCGTCCGCTCTCTTGTGGACGGTCGTGCCCGGTTTGATCGCGGTCGCGGTGCTCACCGCGCTCGGCAAGGAGGCCAAGGGGATCCGGTTCGGCGAGTCGGCGGTGGCGGCGGCGCCGGCCGGGCCGAAGTAGCCCACCGGACGGCGGGAGCGGGACCGCGAACCGGATCACTCCGGTCGGCGCGAAGTCAGTGCAGCGTCTTCAGCCGTTCGACGAGTTCGAGCCATTCGACCGCCTCGGCCGTCGTGGCGTGGAGCTGCAGCGCCTCGCCCAGGCCCAGCGCGTCGATCGCCCGGCGGACCACCGGCACGCACCCCGCGATCGCGAACGGGACGCCCGCGGCGCGCGCCTCCTCGGCCGCTTCCAGGAGCACTGCCAGCCCGCGGGCGGAACAGTGGGCGGCGCCGGTCAGGTCGAGGACCAGGGCTCGCGGGGCCAGGCCGACCTCGTCGGCGAGCCGGGACCGCAGCCGGGTGCTCCCGGCCAGGTCGATGTCGCCGCGGACGGCCAGGACGCTGACCTCGGCGGTCGTCGTGACGACCAGCGCCGTCGCGGCCTCTTCGCGGAGGCTCTCGTAGTGGCGGGCCATCAGCGCGTCGATGCCCAGGCCGGGCGGGTAGGGCACGGCGTCGATTTCGCGGGCCCACGCGTGCAGGGCCGCGATCACTTCGCGGTGCCGTGCGTCGTCTTCGGGCCAGACCATACCTGTTACATCGCTCGCGGGGCCCCGGGCGCAACAAGTGCGGCTCACAGTGTGACGAGTCCCGCTTCGCAGGCGATGATCGTCAGCCGGACCCGGGTGCCCACTTCGACGGGCGGCTTGCGCGGAGGGTGGGACCCGGTCAGGGTCGGGTCCCACCCTCGCCGGTCAGCCGCAGTGCTCGAACTCGCTGGCGAAGGACGCGCCGCCGGTGGCGCCGCCCCACTTCACGCACTTGTCCGCCGCGGCCGCTTTGACCGGGCCGGCGAACCAGGAGAAGGAGCCGGAGTCGGTCTGCCGCGTCGAACCCTGGACCTCCAGGAAGGCCGAGGTCGCCGTGGGTGTCCCGGTGGCCGCGCTCTTCATCGTGCTGACGCAGTTCTGGCCGTTGGCCGCGTTGTAGGACAGGTAGACCGTGCCCGCCGTGCCGAGCGGCTTCGAGTCGAGCACGCTGTAGCCGCCACCGCAGGCCGGGGCACCGAGAGCCGTTTCGGTGACCGTGGCGTAGCGGATCGTGTCGTTGGCGTGGAACTCCGGGCCCGCCTCGAACAGCACACCGGCCGAGAACTGCGACAGCTGCACCATGTCGGAGTACGCGGCGTCCTGGCCCCAGACGAGCAGGCTGCCCGCGGTGCCGGTCCAGTTGGCGCCTTCGTCGAACGAGGAGTGCACCCGCAGCTCCTTGCGACGGTCGCAAGTGGACGGTGCCGCGAACAGGATCCGGTTGTACTTGCCGCCGGTGTCGGTGGCGCTCATCCGGGCCGTCGAACCCTCCACGGTCGGGGCGACGAGATCGGTGGCGAAGGCGAACTTCGAGCTGAAGGTGGCGCCGCCGTCCGAGCTGATCGCGAAGGCCCGGTTGTGCGTGCCGTCCAGCAGGCACTTGTCGCCGTCGTTCGCCTGGTTGCGCGCGGCGGCGTAGACCCGGCCGTCGGTGAGCTCGGTGACGCTGATCTCCTGCGGGTTCATCGTGCTCACGGCCGGCTTGTCGGTGGCGCCCAGGTGCCACGTGGTGCCGTTGTCGTCGCTGTAGACCAGGGCGCCGACGTTCGAGTAGCTCATGCCGGCGACGAGCCGTCCCTTGTGGACGCCGCGGGTGAGCACGATCCCGTGCGACGGCCCGGTGGCCAGCCAGCTCGGCGCGGACGGGAACCCGAGCTCCGTGGTCAGCACCTTCGGCGCACCCCACGTCTTCCCGTTGTCCTCGCTGATCGACACGCGCGGAACCCGGCCGCAGTCGGGGTTGGTGAAGCACTGCATGGTCGAGAGCAGCACGACCCGGTCGCTGCCCGGGATGACGATCGGCGCCGGGTTCCCCTTCGTGTCGCCGTTCGCCTTGATGACGGTTTGCAGCGCGCTCCACGTCTTGCCGCCGTCGGTGGAGCGCTTCATGACGAGGTCGATGGCGCCGAGATCGTTGCAGAAGCTCGCACCGCCGTTACGGCCTTCGGCAAAGGCGAGCAGCGCGCCGTCGTCGGCCTTGACGACGGTGGGGATGCGGTAGCAGTCGTGACCCTCGGTGTTCTTGCTGAACACCAGGGTGCTGGCGACATCGGCCTGCGCGGTGCTGGTGCCGACGGCGGCCGGGACGGCGGCTGCGGCGCACCCCAGCAGCCCGGCCAGCAGGCCTCGGGCGATCCGGGTGATCTTCACGGGCTCTCCTGCGGATTCGTTCTACGTCCTACGTCTCGGCGGTAGCGTCGACTCGGCCTGTACAAGACCCGTACAACCCGGCGTATAACGACGTACACGTTGCCGGTAGGGGAACGTCAGGTGAACGCGGCCAGCGTGCCGAACCCGGTCCCCAGCACGAGAAGCGTCGACAGCAGACCCAGCAGCAGCGCCCGGCCGCCACCGCGCAGGAGTGGCCCGAGCCGGACGGCGCAGCCGAGGCCGAACAGCGCGCCGGCGAGCAGGAGCGTCGACGCCGTCTTCGTGACGTCGAGCGCGAACGCCGGGACGAGCCCGGTGCTGCGGACCACGACCATCGCGAGGAACCCGAGGACGAACAGCGGGACCAGGGGAGTGTGCCCGCCGCGGCGGGTGCGCTCGGTGGCACCGACGATCGCGACCACCGGCGCCAGCAGGACGACCCGGCTCAGCTTGACCACGATGGCGACCGCGACCGCGGCGGCGCCCGCCGGCCCGGCGGCCGCGACGACCTGCGCGACCTCGTGCACCGAGATCCCGGCCCAGCTGCCGGCCCTGGTCGCGTCCAGGCCGAGGGCGCGGGCGAGCAGGGGGAGCACGCCGAGGGCGAGGCTCCCGTAGCAGGTGACGAGCGCGACGGCGGTCGCGACGTCTTCGTCGTCGCGCTCGACCACGCCCTCCATCGCCGCGATCGCCGAGGCGCCGCAGATGGAGAAGCCGGTGGCGACCAGCAGGGCGAGGCCGCGCGGGACCCGGACGAGCTTGCCGAGGCCGAGCGTGCCGAGGAACGTGACGGTGACCGTCAGCACCACCGCGGCGAGCGTGCCGGGGCCGAGCGCGAGCACGGCCGGGATGGCGAGCTGCAGGCCGAGCAGGACGACACCCGCGCGCAGCAGGCGTTTCGTGATCCGGGCGACGGCCGTGCGGTGCTCGTCGGTGAGGATGGGCGTGCTTCCGGCGACGATGCCCAGCACCACGGCGACGGTGAGTGCGCCCGCCACCGGCCAGACCGAGCTCAGTGCGTACGCCGCGGCGACGCCGAGCCCGGTGATCGCCAGGCCGGAGGTTTTCGCTGCCGTCAGTGCCATGCTCCCAGCGTCCCTCTCGCCGGGGAGTTCGGGTAGCCGTCGCTTCGCGGGGAGGTCATAGACTGGGGCTATGACCGGACCGGATCTGGACTCGCTGCGCCTGCTGGTGCTCGTCGACGACCTCGGCAGCATCGGGCAGGCGGCCGGGGCGCTCGGCATCGCCCAGCCTTCGGCGAGCAAGCGGCTGTCCACTTTGGAAAGACAGTTGGGACTGTCCCTGGTGGACCGGACCCGGCGGGGTTCGGCGCTGACCCCGGACGGCCGGGTGATCGCGGGCTGGGCGCACCGCGTGCTGGCCGAAGTGGACGGACTGCGCACGGGTGCGGAGGCGCTGCGGACCCAGCGCGGCGCGAAGCTGCGGGTCGCGGCGAGCATGACGCTGGCCGAGCACTTCGTACCCGCGTGGATCGGCGAGGTGAAGCGGATCGAGCCGGACACCTACGTCGGGCTCGAGGTGGTGAACTCGGAACACGTGGCCGACCTGGTCACCGGCGGCCGGGTGGACCTCGGGTTCGTCGAGTCGCCGGGGCCGTGGCCGGGCCTGTCCACGCGGCGGGTCGCGACGGACCGGCTCGTCGTGGTGGTCCCGGCCGGGCACCCGTGGGCGCGCCGTCGCCGTCCGCTGACGGCGGCCGAGCTGGCGGCGACGCCGTTGGTGGTGCGGGAACCCGGTTCGGGGACGCGCGAGACGGTCGAGGCGGCGTTGCGCCGGGCCGGGGCGGGGTCGGTACGGCCCTTGCTGGAGCTGGGATCGGCGTCGGCGGTGCGCAACGCGGTGATCGCCGGCGCCGGACCGGCGGTGATCAGCGAGCTGGACGTGGTGCGCGAGGTGGCGGGCCGCCGGCTGGTGCCGGTCGCGGTGGCCGGGGTCGAGCTCGGCCGGGTGCTGCGAGCGGTGTGGCCGGCGGGGCGCCGGCTGTCGGGCCCGGCGGCGGAGCTGCTGACCCTGGCGGTCAAGTCCGGGGCGGCGTGAGGTCCGGCCGGCCGTCGAGCTTGGCTTCGATCCGCGCGAGGGCGCCGGCGACGTAGTCGATCTTCGCTTCCAGCACGGCGATCCGGCGGCAGTTCTCCCGCAGCTCCGGCAGGATGCTCGCCACGGTCGCCGGGGTCACCTGCGGGGTGCCGTAGTTGTCGTAGAACAGCGGGCTGTGGAGCACGTATTCGGCTGCGTCCATGATCCCCTCCTCGTTTCGCCGCCAGCGTAGGGGAGGGGCCGCGGGTTGCCGTCGATCGCACGGCGATATATCGTCGTAGTGTCGGCGATACGGCGAGTGGAGGAGGCAGTCATGGAGATGAGTGCGGGAGCGGGACGCATGTTCGGCGGTTTCGGGGGCGGGTTCGGCGGGCACGGGCCCGGGTTGGCCGGCCACCACGGCCACGGCGGCTTGGGTCACCCGGGGCCCGGCCGCTCGGCGCAGGGGGAGGGGCCGGGCGGGCGTGGCCATCCGGGGCACGGGCATCCCGACGAAGGGGGAGAGCCGGGCGATCCGGGCCACGTCGGACCACCCCACGGAGGACCGGGCCATCCAGGGATCGGCCTGCCGGGGCACTTCGGGCCACCCCACGGCGGTTTCGGTCACCCCGGTCACGGTTTTCCGGGCGGACTCGCCGGACACCTGGGCCATGACCAGGGTTTCCCGGGCGGACCCGCCGACCACTTGGGTCACCACTCGCCAGGTCACGAGCCAGGCGAGCACCCCGGCCACGACCACGGCATTTCCGGCCACGAGGACTGGGACGCCGGTCCCGAACTGGCGCGCGGTGGGTTCCCGCCCCATCCTCCGCAGCCGCCTGGTCCGCCGGGTGCGCCCGGTTTTCCCGGCTTCCCCGGTGCCCCGGGCTTTCCTGGCGGCCCCGGTTCGTTCGGGGGGCCTGGTGGCTGGGGTGGCGGGGCCGGGCCGTTCCAGCGGGTGCGGGAGTTCCGCGGCCGGGCGCAGGCGCGGCCCGTGCGGCCGGCGGTGCTGGCGCTGCTGGCCGAAGAGCCGATGCACGGCTACCAGCTGATGCAGGAGATCCGGCGCCGCACGAACGAGCGGTGGCGGCCCAGCCCCGGCTCCGTCTACCCGATCCTGCAGCAGCTGGAGGACGAGGGCCTGGTCCACACGGCCGAGACCGGCGGCCGGCGGGTCGCCGAGCTCACCGAGGCCGGCCGGGAGCACGTGGCCGGGCGGGAAGCCGAGTTCGCCGCCCTCTGGGACGACGGCACGCCCGAGGACGAGCCCGGCGCCGACCGCTTCGCGGCACTGTGGCACGCGCTCGGCGAGCTGTCCGGCGCGGCCGCCCAGGTCGGCTACAGCGGTACCGAAGCCCAGGTGGCCGAGGTGAAGAAGATCCTCGCCGACGCGCGCCGCCGCGTCTACGCGGTGCTCGCCGACGCCGGCCTCGAGGACGAGGACTGACTGGCCGGATACTCGAGCCCGCAAGCCGTGAGGGGCACCCTCAGGGGCATATGAGCCCTGACGGTGCCCCTCACGACCGCTCGGCCAAAGTGAGTTGTCCGATGTGGACGGTCCGCCCGGCCGCTAGACTACCGCCGCATGGAGGAAAGGGACTTCGCGGCGCACCTCACCGCGATCATGACCGGCAGCGCGCTCACCATGCTCATCGGCGTCGGGCACCGCACCGGGCTCTTCGAAGCCGCCGCTCAGGGGCCTGCCACGAGTGCCGAGCTCGCTGAACGCGCCGGATTGCACGAACGGTACGTCCGCGAATGGCTGGGCGCCATGGTCACCGGCGGCATCTTCACCCTCGAGGCCGGGCAGTACGCCTTCCCGCCCGGGCACGCGAAGTTCCTGCTCGGCGAGACGTCGGCGAACCTCATGCCGTCGCTGCTGACGCTGAGCGCCTTCACCGGCATCCTGCCCGACCTCGAACGCAGCTTCGCCGACGGCGGCGGCGTCCCGCGGTCGGCGTACGGCCCCTACCTCGAAACCCTCGGCGCGAAGACCGGCGACAGCTGGAAGCACGTCTACCGCGAGCACCTCGTCGACGGCTTCTTCGGCGCCGTCCCGGGTCTGAAGCAGAAACTCACCGCGGGGGCGTGCGTGCTCGACCTGGGCTGCGGCACCGGGAACGCCGTCGCCGTCGCCGCCCGCGCTTTCCCCGCGTCGCGGTTCACCGGCCTCGACATCAACGCGACCGTCGTCGAGCAGGCGCGGGAGACCGCGGCCGGGTTGGCGAACGCCGAGTTCGCCGTCGGGGACGCCGCGGAGCTGGCCGGTGAGTTCGACGTCATCACCGCCTTCGACGCCATCCACGACCAGGACCGTCCGGACGTCGTGCTCCGCCGGATCCGGGGTGCGCTGAAGCCGGACGGCCTGTTCTTCATGGTGGACACCAACTTCTCCAGCGACGTCGCGAAGAACGTCGGCAACCCGCTGGCCGCGCTCTGCTACTCGATCAGCCTGATGTACTGCACGACGACGTCGCTGGCCGAGGGCGGCGCCGCGCTGGGTGCGATGTGGGGTACCGAAACCGCGAGGGAGATGCTCGCGGACGCGGGATTCGGGCACGTCGACGTGCTCGCTTCCCCGCGTCCGCAGAACTGCATCTACGCCTGCCGGCCGTGAGTCACTGCTGGTACGGCGCCGCCGCGGCCTTGGCGGCGGTGACGAACGCGCCCTTGTTCTTCGGCCAGAACGTGCTGTCGACGCAGGTGTAGCGGGGCAGGAAGCCGCCGCAGGTGCCGCTCGAGCCGCCGACCTCGAACGTCACGCTGGCGACGCCGAGTTCGCCGTAGGTGAAGTCGTCGGTGGTGCCGCTCGTGTCGTAGCCGACGGTCTCCTCGTTGGTGCCGACGAGGTAGCCGTTCGACGCCGAGTACTTCGCGCCGAGCCTGCGGTACTGCGCGTCGTTCGGCGAGGTGGCCTGCGTGAAGCCCCACGGGATGATGATGTCGTTGCCGTAGCTGTGCAACGTGATCATCGTGCCCTTCGCCGTCGTGGGCGCCGGGTCGTTGTTGCCGGTGCCGCGCTGGTCCGGGAAGATCGACCGCGCCAGCTTCTCCAGCGCCTGCGTCTCGGGTTCGGAGCCGGCGCTCACGCCCTGGTAGGTTTCGGAGCAGGCCGAATTGGAGTCGGCACCCCACTTGAACGTCGAGTTCCGGTTGAGGTCGATGCCGATGTTCGTGCCGGTGCAGCCGCCGCGGGTGTTGTTCGCGTTCTTGCGCTGCAGCTTCGGCGAGTTGCCGCCCGAGGCGACGATGTCGACGCCGTCCGGGTTGGAGATCGGCACCACCCACACCTCGGTGGTGTCCAGAATGGACTTCGCGGTGGCGTCGGTGGCGTAGCCGTCGGCGAGGTAGTCGATCCAGCGCCAGGCCAGCTCGCCGGTCGACAGCTCGCGCGCGTGGATCTGGGCCATGATGAAGAACTTCGGCTTCGGCGACGTCGTCGAGAGCGTGCAGTCGCCGGACTGCTTCTTGGTGAGGCAGATGGCTTGGATGTCGTGGCCGCCCTGGCCCTTGGTCTTCTTCCACGACTGGCCGATCGTGTACTTCGTGGCCAGGTCCGGGTGCGCGGCGGCGACGGCGGCGAGGTGGTTCTCGTGCGCGGTGACGGTGCAGTACCCGCCGTAGAACGTGTCGGCCGCCAGGGAGTTCGCCTGCGCCGGGAGTTCCTTGTAGACGGTGTCGAAGAACGAAGGCCGGTAGCCCAGCGCCCGCAGCCGGTTCACGACGGCCTGGCCGCCGACGACGTAGGCGGCTCCGGCGTCCCCTTCCTCGACGTCGAACCCGGCGTTCTCGAGGGCGTGCGCCTGGGCGGGGGTCGCCGGGACGCGCCAGAACACGGGGGTGTCGGCGGCGGGCTGCGCGGCCGCGGTGCCGCCGAAGAGCGCGGACAGCACGATCCCGGTCGCCGCCAGGGCGAGCCGGGACAGGGACCTTGACACCATCGGGGGATCTCCTCACGGCCGCACGGATGGAGTTCCGGCCCGGGGCACTCGGTCACCGGACCGGCACGCACAGTGTGTCGCTCCGGGACAAACCTGCCATACCCCCGAAAGTCGCGAAACCGGTCGCGCCCACCTCCGCGGCCCGCGCTCACTATGCTCGGAGTGGTCAGATCCGCTTTCCGACCGGGGGTGCCGCTTGCCGATCCACGAACTCGTCTTCCGGGGCAAACGCCTGTCCAGCGACCACGCGCTGGTGATGGCGATCGTCAACCGCACCCCGGACTCGTTCTACGACAACGGGGTGACGTACCTGGAGGAGCGCGCGCAGGCGGCCATCGGCCGGGCGATCGAGGACGGCGCGGCGGTGATCGACATCGGCGGCGTGCCGGCCAGCCCGGGGCCCGAGGTCACGGTCGCGGAGGAGATCGCCCGCGTGGTGCCGACCGTCGCATGGGCCCACGAGCACTTCCCGGACGTCGTGGTCAGCGTCGACACCTACCGCGCCGAGGTCGCCGACGCGGTGTGCCGGGCCGGCGCGGACCTGATCAACGACAACTGGGCCGCCTACGAGCCGGAGATCCTCGACGTCGCCGCGGAGCACGGCGCGGGGTACATCTGCGCGCACGTCGACGGTCTCGACCCGCGGACCGACCCGGTGAAACCGCAGTACGACGACGTGGTCGCGGCGGTCGTCAAGGACACCGCCGAGCTCGCCGAGCGGGCGGTCGCGAAGGGCGTGCCCCGCGAAGGGGTGATGATCGACCCCTGCATCGACTTCTCGAAGAACACCTACCAGTCCCTGGAGATCCTGCGCAACGTCGACAAGCTGGTCGCCACCGGCTGGCCGGTGCTGATGGCGCTGTCCAACAAGGGCGTGGTCGGCGAGACGCTCGACGTCCCGATGGGTGACCGGGTCACCGGCACCCTCGCCGCCACCGCGCACGCGGCCGCGCAGGGCGCCGCGATGTTCCGGGCGCACCAGGTCCGCGAGACGCGGCACGTCACCGAAATGATCGCGAGCATCGTCGGCACCCGTCCGCCGAAGAACGCCGTGCGGTGGCTGTGATCCGGCAGATCTGGCCACCGGAACGCACCCGGGAGATCGGACCGGACGACCTGGAAGCCCTCTACCGCTTCCCCGACGCCGCGAAGTGGCTGGTCGTCAACTTCGTGGCGAGCACCGACGGCGCGATCACGGTGGGCGGCCGGTCCCGGCCGCTGTCCACCGCCCCCGACCGGGTCGTCTTCAAGCTGGGCAGCGACCTGGCCGACGTCCTCCTGCTCGGGGCGGGGACCGCGGTGATCGAGGAGTTCGACGGCGTCCACCCGGACGCGGCGACGGCCGAGCGCCGCCGCCGCAACGGCCTCGAGCCGATCCCGCCGATCGCCGTCGTGACGACGGGCCGCAGCCTGCCGCCGGACGCGCCGGTGCTCACCCGGGCCGCGGTGCCGACGATCGTGCTCACCTGCGAGCGGGCGCCGGCGGACCTGCGCGACGCCTGGAAGGCGGCGGGGGCCGAGGTGGTCGTCGCGGGCGAGGACGCGGTGGCGCTCGACGTCGCCGTGGCCGCCCTCACCGAGCGCGGCCTCCGGCGGATCGACTGCGAAGGCGGGCCGAAGCTGTTCGCGTCGCTGGCCGAGGCGGGCCTGGTCGACGAGTTCCGGCTGACGGTCGCGCCGTTCCTCGTGGCCGGGACGGCGGACCGCGCCGCGGTGGGCGGCGCGTTCGACCCGCTCGAGCTGGAGCTGGCCACGGTCCTGACCGACGGCGCGAGCCTGCTGACCCGGTACCTGGTGCCGTGACGGCGGCTCGTGACGCGCTGGTCGCGGTGGCCGCGCTGCTGGCCCCGGCCGTGCCGGAGGTCGCCGGGCGGGCCGCGGCCGCGCACGACGACCCCGGCGCCTACCTGGTCGCGCACGCGGATCAGCTCGACGAACGCGGCATCGACGAGCCGATCCCCGAGCTGGCCTGGATCGCGCTGGTGGACGCGCTCGCCGACCACGACCTGCTGGCCGAGGTGGACTGGAAGGAAGCGGCGGACGAGATCGTCAGCCGGCTTCGGGCGCTGCGGTCCGCGCCTCCGGCCGAGGCCTGGGCGGGGCTCGCCGAGTCGGACCTGCCCACCTACGAGTTCCTGGCGGCGGCGGGGCACCGGCTGGCCGCTGCCGGAACGGCGCTCGCCGTCCTGGACATCGAATCCGACTGCTACCCGCTCGTGCTCCTGCCGGCCGGCCGCGCCGGTGAACTCGAGCGGCTCGCCGCGGCGGCCGGGTTCACGGCGGCCGTGCCGACGGCGTGAGCCGGGGCCGGCCACCTCGGTGACCGGCCCCGGAACGCTACTTCTTCAAGCCGTGCTCGATCGCCTCGATGATCCGCGGCCGCAGCTCGGCCGTGCTGATGATCGCGTCCACCGAGCCGACCTCGACGGCGCGCTGGATGCTGTGCACCTTGTCGAACTCCGCCGCGATTTCGCTGACCTTCTCCGCGCGGACCGACGACTGGATCTCCGCGAGCTTGGCGCTGAGCGCGGCCCGCTCGGCGGCACCGGCCGCCGAGACCTGGGTCTGGAGCTCGGTCACCCGCGGGTCGTTGGCCGTGCGCTTGGCCACCTCACCGGCGAACACGACCGCCGCCGCCGGGGCGCCACCCAGCACCGAGGCGAACGACCCCTCCAGGGCCAGCACCGTCATGTTCGGGTTGAGCGCCTTGGAGAACACCACGAACGCGCCGCCGTGGTAGCGCGAAATCACGGTGAACACGATCGGGCCCTCGAAGTTGACGATCGCCCGGCCGATCTCCGCGCCGTACTCCAGCTGCAGCTTGCGCAGCGACTCCGGCGAGCCGTCGAAGCCGGACAGGTTCGCCAGCACGACCAGCGGCCGGTTGCCCGACGCCGCGTTGATCGCCCGCGCCGTCTTCTTCGACGACCGCGGGAACAGCGTGCCCGCGGTGTAGGTGTCCGGCCCGTCGGTGGGGGGGAAGCCGCGGCGCGGCACCGAACGCGACTCGATGCCGACCAGGCAGACCGGGCGGCCGCCGATGTGCACGTCCTGCACCGCGGCCGTGTCGGCGTCGGCCATGCCCGCCCAGCGCTCCAGCACCGGGTGGTCCTGGTCCGACAGCGCGCGCATCACCGTGCGGATGTCGAACGGCTTCTTGCGGTCCGGGTTGTGCTCGGCCGAGAAGATCTCGCCGACGGTCGTGAAGTCGCTGCCGACGATCGCGTGCGGGAACGACGAGACGTCGCGGTCGACCGGGTCGTTCGTGCCGACCTTCCGCGGTCCGGCCTCGCCCGGGACGACGTACGTGTGGTCGTAGTGCGACATCAGCACCGCGCGGGCGGCCGGCAGGTTCGGGGCCCAGTACTGCGCCTGGCCGTTCGGGCCCATGACGCGGTCGTAACCGCCGATGCCGAAGTTGTCCTCCGCCGACACACCGCCGGAGAAGTCGAGCGCCTGCTTGCCGGTGAGGACCATCGCCGAGTCCGGCGTCATGATCAGGACACCCTTGGTGTGCATGAGCATCGTGGCTTCGGCGTTCCAGTACGGCTGGGCGCCGACGTTGATCCCGTTGACCACGATGTTGATCTCGCCGCCGTCCTGGGTGAACGTGACGATCCGCTTGAGCGCCGCGGCCACCCAGTCCATGTTCTCGGTGCCCGAGGACATCGAGATCCGCGCCCCGGACGACAGCGCGAACCACTCCAGCGGCACCCGCATGCGCTCGGCCAGGTCGAGCGCCGCGATGACGCGCGAGCACTCCGGCTCCGACAGCGCGCCGAGCGACTTCGTCGGGTCGCCGATCAGCACGACGCGGGTGACGCCCTCGGGGTGCCGCTCGGTCGGGGTCGTGACGACGCCCGCGACGATCGCCGCGGTGTTCCGGCCCTTCGGCCGGTCGACCGGCACCAGCGCGCCGGCAGCGTCGAAGTCGTGCTCGGTGAACGTGCCCTCCGGCCCGGCTAGCAGCCCGGTCAGCTCGTACGGGTAGACGGTTCCGCGCCGCGCCGCGCGCAGCACCTTCAGGCGGTAGTCGTCCAGCGGCTTGACCGGCTCGGTCGACGCCGGCCCGACGTGCAGCCGCGCGCCGTGGCCCGGGTCGAAGGTGATCCGGACGGCGAGCTCGGTCAGCTTGCCCGCCTCGGTGCGCCGGCGGGCCAGGAACTGGACCTCTTCCAGCCCGGCGCCCACCGACGTCGGCAGGATGCGCTGGACGAGCGTGTTCAGCTCTTCGGTGGTCAGCTCCGTCTGCGGCCAGACGTACATCATGATCCGGTTGGTGTCGAACCGCTTGTTCTGCGGCCGCTGCGCCTGGATGTTGCGGATCGCGTCGAGGCAGGCGGTCACCGCGTCCTCGAGCGCGGGCAGGGCGACCAGCCGGCCGTCGGCCTCGCGCAGCGGCGTCAGGTCGCGGACCTGGCCCATCGCGATCAGCCGCTCGTCGGCCGGGTTGCTCTTCGCGACGGCCTTGAAGAGGTAGATCTCCTCGTCCGCCGACGGCAGCCGGGTGAGGTCGAACTCGTGCAGCCGCTGCAGCTGCAGCCGCTGCGCGATCTGGGGGTGCAGGCCGCGGATCAGCCGGTCTTCGGTGAAGCCCGCGCCGTCGCGCCGGAACGTGAAGTGGTGGTGCATCACCGCGCCGCCGGTGCCGGCCACGGTGAGCACGACGCGCTGCACGCTCGCCGGCAGCGGGTGCTCGGCCAGCAGGGCGCCGAGCCGCTCCGCCGCCGCGTCGACGTCCGGCTGGTCCTCCCAGCGCACGTACAGGTCGGCGACGACGCCTTCGGTCGCCACCTCGCCGAGCGCGCGGACGGCGTCGGGCAGGGCGGTGATGTCGACGGCGGTGGTGACCAGCGGCAGCACGCCGTCCGGGGTGTTGAGCTCGGCGGTCAGCAGCCGGCAGCCGGCGATGTCGCGCACGGCGACTCCGGACAGCCGGCGGTTGCCGTAGTAGCGGCGGGTCAGCACCTCCAGCAGCGGCGCGTGGTCGCGGCCGGGCCGCCCGATCCGCTGCCCGATCAGCCGGACGAGCGGCTGCGAGCCGGTGATCATGGCCTGGATCCGCTCGGCGCGGTCCGCGGCGTCCGGGTGCTGGTCGAGGTAGCGCAGTTCGGTGCGGACGGCGGCGTAGACCTCGGCGCGGTGACGGCGCAGCAGCGGCTGGGCGAACCAGCGGAACACCACGCCGCGGGCCAGGTCGGACACCGCGGGGAAACGCACCTGCGTGGCTTCGACCAGGTGCTCCAGGGTCAGCCCGGCGCGGTCGCTCAGCGACTCCGCCGGCTGAGCCCCGGCCAGCCACAGCCGCAGCAGCTCCGAGACGACGGCGACGTCGGCCGAAGTCCGTTGCTGCGCCAGGAAGATCCGGAAGACCGCGGACTCCAGCTCCGGGGTGCGCTCCAGGTCGGTGACGCCGTAGTGGCCGAGCACCTTGGCCAGCTTGGCCTGGAAGCCTTCGGTGACGCCCGCGCGCTCGACGTCGAGGCTCTGCAGGTAGCTGTGGAAGAACTCGCGCGGGCTGTGCACCGCGCCGTTCGGCACGGTGTCGAGCTCCCCGCCCGGGGTGTTGCGGCTCAGCTCGGACAGGTCGGCGAAGACGGTGAGCAGGTCCAGCTCGCCTTCGACCGGCCGGCCACCCAGCTCGGCCCGCGCGGCGACGTAGGCCGACAGGACGCGCTTGCGCTCCGACGGGTCGACGTCGAAGCCGAGCAGCAGGCTGCGCAGGTCCTGGAGACCGCGCTCGACGCGGTCGGCCGCGGAAACGTCCGCCGCTTCGGCCGGCAGGTCGATCTCGACGGTCTCCGTCTCCTCGGCGACCTCGTCCTCGGCGCCGTCGGCCAGCGGCTCCAGGCGCATCAGCGGGGCGCCGGTCTCGACCTGGCTGCCTACCGACACCGGGCACTCGCGGACGCGGGCGCGGAACGGCGCGCGCAGCACCGTCTCCATCTTCATGCTCTCCAGCACGAGGATCGGCGCGTTCGCCTCGACCTCGTCGCCGACGGACAGCGGTGTCGCGACCACCAGCGCGGGCGCGGGGGAGCGGACGACGCCGCCTTCGTCGCGGCTGACGCGGTGGGTGACGCCGTCGACCTCGACGAGGTGGATCGGGCCGTGCGTGGCCGCCACCAGGCGGAACCGCTGCCCGTTGACGCGGATCCGGCCGCTGTGGGCGTCGAAGCGGTCGATCTCGACGTCGGCGTGGTGCACCTCCGACGTCCCGGCCGAGATCCCGACGCGGAAGCGCTGGCGCCCGATGCGCGCGACGCTGACGCGGTAGCCGACGCCGCGGAGCTTGAGGTCGAGCGGGCGGCCGACCTCGTGCTGGACCTGCGGGCGGCCGCCGTGCGCGGTGGAGAGCAGCCGCTGGACGGAGACCTCTTCCTCGTCCTGGTAGGCCTCGATGGCGGCTGCGGCGAGCGCGACCGCGGAGTGCCGGTGGGTGACCAGGCGGCCTTCGGCGCGGACGCGGTCGATCCAGCCGGTGTCGGCGCTCGCGTCGATCACCTCGGGCTGGTCGAGCAGGTCGAGCACGAAGCTCTTGTTGGTGGCGCCGCCCTCGATGATCACGGTGGTCTCGGCCATCGCGCGGCGCAGGCGGCCCAGCGCCTCGTCGCGGTCGCGGCCGTAGGCGATGATCTTGGCGATCATCGAGTCGAAGTCGGCGGGGATCGTGTCGCCTTCGCTGACGCCGGTGTCGACGCGGATGCCGGGCCCGGCGGGCAGCGCCAGCCGCGCGATGCGGCCGGGGGAGGGGGCGAAGTCGCGGTCGGGGTCCTCGGCGTTGAGCCGGGCTTCGACGGCGTGACCGAGCTCGGCCGGCTGGTCGCCTTCGAGCTTGCCGCCGCCGGCGACGTGCAGCTGCAGCCGGACCAGGTCGGTGCCGGTGGTGATCTCGGTGATCGGGTGCTCGACCTGCAGGCGGGTGTTGACCTCGAGGAAGGCGAACAGCTTCTCGCCGGGGTGGTAGAGGAACTCGACGGTGCACGCGCCGCGGTAGCCGACGGCGACCGCGAGCCGCTCGGCCGACGTCTTCAGCTCGGCGGTCTGCGCGGGCGCGAGGACGGGGGAGGCCGACTCTTCGATGATCTTCTGGTTGCGCCGCTGCACCGAGCAGTCGCGGACGCCGAGCGCCCACGCCGTCGCGCCGTCGGAGATCACCTGGACCTCGACGTGCCGGGCGCCGGTGACCAGGCGCTCGAGGAACACGACGCCGGAACCGAACGCGCGCAGGGCTTCCTGGCTGGTGCGTTCGTAGGCGTCGGCGAGGTCTTCGCCGGAGGCCACCATGCGGATGCCGCGCCCGCCGCCGCCCGCGGTGGCCTTGAGCATCAGCGGGTAGCCGATCCGGTCGCCGGCCTTGAGCGCGTCTTCGAGGGTGGCGACCTCGCCGCGGCTCCACGGCGCGACCGGCACGCCGACCTCTTCGGCGATCAGCTTCGCGCCGATCTTGTCGCCGAGCTTGCGCATCGCGTCGGCGCTCGGCCCGACGAAGGTGATGCCGATCTTCTCGCACAGCTCGGCGAAGGCCGGATCCTCGGCGACGAAGCCCCAGCCGACCCACGCGGCGTCGGCCTTCGTCTCGACGAGGGCCTGCTCCAGCTTGGCCAGGTCGAGGTACGGGCGCGCCGAGGCCGGACCGAGGTCGTAGGCCAGATCGGCCTCACGGACGAAGGTGGCGGTGCGGTCCGCGTCGGTGTAGAGGGCGACCGTCTCGATCTTCGTACCGGTTTCCGCCGACAGATCCCGGACGGCGTGGATGAGCCGCATCGCGGCCTCTCCGCGGTTGACGATGGCGACACGATTGAACACCGGTTGAGCCTCCCAAGTACCCACGCACAGAAGGCGACGCACCTGTCCTGGGGCGTCGCCTGCACCTGTCTACACCCTGCTGGATTACCGCCGGGTAGACCAATGTCCGCGATGGCGCATGCCAAGGCGGCTGCGTTGTGGGAACCCCACAAAAGCGACCGGGGCCACACTGCCACGGACGCATTTCTCGCGAGGACTGCCACAAAGCACGGTGCGGAGCTTACGGCGGGAACGAGTAGGGGAACATCCGGTTGCGCGGAAGTACGGGACCCCTGTTCCGCCTCGCCCCGGCACGTGACCCGGGGGCGAAGCAGGGGTGGCGGTCAGGAGGCCAGCAGGACGTCCGACTCCAGCACCTGGCCCAGCTCGTGGCGTTCGGCTTCCGACAGCGGCACGGCGGCGACGTCGCACCGGCCGTCCGGACCCGGGGCCGTCGTGATCGTCAGCATCGGCTGCCCGTCGATCTCGCGCAGCGTGACGCGGCCGCCGCAGGAGAGGTCCACCGTGACCCCGGGGCGTTCGCGGTGCCTGCCCAGCCAGCGGCCGACGAACTGGAACGTCATCGCGGTCTCCCCTCGAAGCTGCCCGGTCGGGGCACAGGTGTCGTTGGTTGATGCCCGCGATAGCGGGGGTTTACACCCGATCGTGGGGAAAACTCGCCGGACCGTGGCGGGGGCGCCGGAGATCCGTCGGGTTTCGCCGGTCACGGAGGTGTGCGGTCCGGGCTGCCAGGGAGGCGTGCCGCGGGCCGTTCCACCGCCAGAATGGCCCGATGAAACTCGGGCAGCTGGCGTCGACCGCGCGGGACCTGTTCACCGCGAAGCTGGTCTACGGCGATCCGGTCGAGCGCGACGGGACCGTCGTGATCCCGGCCGCGGCCGTCTTCGGCGGCGGGGGCGGCGGCGCGGGCGACACGGAAGCGGTGCCCGTGCGGGAGGGCGCCGGGTTCGGGGTGCTCGCCCGGCCGGCCGGGGCGTTCGTCGTCCGGGGCGGCGCCGTGACTTGGGTGCCCGCCGCCGACGTCACGCGGCTCGGGCTGGCCGCCGCCGTCGTCGGCCTCGCGACGGTCCTCGCGCGGCGCGTCAAGTCTTGACCGGACACCACGGCCGCGCGCCGAGAGTTCACCGCCGGTTCTTGTCGGTGTTCGCGTTGCTCCCCTAGCGTCGGGTCGTCTTTCGATGCGGAGGTACGCATGAGTTCTGGGGACTTCAGCCGGCGCGCGCTGCTGCGCGCGGGTGGCGTGGCGGCGGCCGGGGCCGCGATGGGGATGCTGCCGGGTGTCGCGTTCGCCGACCAGCCGGGTGGCACCGGCAGCCAGACCCGGACCGTCACCGGCACCCTGAAGCCGGACGTCCCGGACTGGTACTACCTGCCGGTCGACGTGCCGCGCGGTGTCCGGCAGATCGACGTCGTCTACTCCTACGACAAGCCCCCGGTGCCCGCCGGTACGCGCGGGAACGCCTGCGACATCGGGATGTTCGGGCCCGAGGGCCACGAACTGGGCACCGCCCGCGGGTTCCGCGGCTGGTCCGGCGGGTTCCGCGACCGGTTCTCGATCAGCGCGTCCGAGGCGACGCCGGGCTACCTCGCCGGTCCGATCAAGCCGGGCCGGTGGCACGTCATCCTCGGGCCGTACACCGTCGCGCCGCAGGGCCTGACCTACAAAGTGGACATCACGCTCACCTTCGGGCCGGACGCCGCGCCGTTCGAGCCGGACCCGGCGCCGGAGACCGCGCCGGCCCGCGAGCGCGGCCGCGCCTGGTACCGCGGCGACGGCCACCTGCACACCGTCCACTCCGACGGCCGCCGCACCCCCGAGCAGCTGGTCGCCGACGCCCGCGCCGCCGGGCTGGACTTCATCGTCTCCACCGACCACAACACGTCCAGCTCGCAGCTGGTGTGGGGCCGGTACGCCACTGACGACCTGCTGATCCTCAACGGCGAAGAGGTGACGACGCGGTCCGGGCACTGGCCGGCCATCGGCCTGCCCGCCGGCACGTGGATCGACTGGCGCTACCGGGCGGCCGACCCGCGGGACTTCCGCCGCTTCACCGACCAGGTGCACCGCGCGGGCGGGCTGGTCACCGCGGCGCACCCGTTCGCCAACTGCCTCGGCTGCACCTACGAGTTCGCGTACGAGATCGCCGACCTCGTCGAGGTCTGGAACGGGCCGTGGACCCAGGACGACGAAGCGAGCGTCATCCACTGGGACGGCCTGCTGCGCGGCGGCCGGTTCATCCCGGCCATCGGCGACTCCGACGCGCACAACCCGGACCAGCGCGTCGCGCTCCCGCACACCGTGGTCCTCGCCGACCGGCTGCGCCGCAAGGAGCTGCTGGAGGGGTTGAAGGCAGGCCGGTCGTGGCTGGCCGAGTCGTCGGCGGTCCAGCTGGACTTCACGGCGTCGGGCGGCGGCCGCACGGCGGGGATCGGCTCGCGCCTGCCGGCGGGCACCGGGACGCCGGTGACGGTCCGCGCGGTGGTCGCCGGCGTGCCCGGGACCACGGTGACGTTCCTCGACCAGCTGGGACCCGAGCACACGGAGACCGTCGGCGACTCGGGGGCGGCCACGGTGACGTGGACGACCTACCCGCGGTACTCCCGGTGGGTCCGCGTCGAGGTCCGCCGCCCGTCCGGGGGCCCGAACACCACCCAGCCGAACGCGATGGTGGCGATGTCGAACCCGATCTTCCTCGGGGACGGCTGAGGCTTATTCTGGTTAGGTCGCCGCGCCCACCCGCCCACCGCTGATCGCCGCGGAAGTCATGCGGCGGCCGACGGCTGAATAAGCCTCACTGAACCTCCACCCGGTGTGCCGCGTCCTGCCTTTGGCAGACTGGTGCGAACGGGTGAGAGCGGGGGGCAGGGTGCGCGGGTGTGGCCTGAAGGTGGCCCTCTTCCTGGGGGCGGTCGTGGTGCTGACCGCGGGGGTCGTCGTGGCGGTGGTGCTGACGCGCGGCCAGGTCAAGACGCCGGGCTGCACGGTGACGGTGCCCGGGCAGGACGGGTACACGTTCACCCCGGAGCAGATGGACAACGCCGCGCGGATCGCGGCCGTCGGGACCAAGCTGGGGCTGCCGCCGCACGCGGCGACGGTCGCGCTGGCCACGGCGTTGCAGGAGTCGAAGCTGCGCAACCTCGAGGGCGGTGACCGCGACTCGGTCGGGCTGTTCCAGCAGCGGCCCAGCCAGGGCTGGGGCACGGTGGCCCAGCTGCGCGACCCGGTCTACGCGGCGACGGCGTTCTACGAGAAGCTCGAGAAGCTGCCGGGCTGGGAGACGATGCCGATCACCGAGGCGGCCCAGGAGATCCAGCGTTCGGGCGTCCCGGACGCGTACGCGCAGTGGGAGCCGCAGTCCCGCGCGATGGCGGCGGCGTTCACCGGCCAGTTCCCGGCCGCGCTGACGTGCCGGAACCTGACCCCGGCGGCTCCCGGCGACGTGGCCGCGTCCGCCACGGCGGAGCTGGGCACGGCCCGGCTGAGCGGAGCCCACCCGGCGGCGCAGGGGTGGGCGTACGCGAGCTGGCTGGTCGGCCGCGCGGAGGCGCTGGGGGTGGACAAGGTGAGTTTCGCCGGCCAGACGTGGACGGCGGAGTCCGGAGCCTGGACTCCAGACTCCGCCGCGGGCCCGGACCTTTCCCTGCACCAGGCCCCAGCGGCCCCGCCCAGCCAGTAACGCACTTTCACGTGAAAGTGACATGGAGTACGCACTCCGGCTCACTTTCGTCGGGAAAGTGAGCCTAGGGCCCGCTGTGGACGTCACTTTCGTGGGGAAAGTGATCCGGAGTTCCCGCTCCGGAGGGCACGTCTGGGTGAAAAGTGCCGGTTGGTCAGGGGATGAGGATTGCGCGGCCGCGGATGCGGCCCGCGTCGAGATCGGCGAGGGCGTTCTGGAAGTCCTCCAGCGGGTAGCGCGCCGTGTGGAGCTTCACGCGGCCCTGGGCGGCCAGCACCATCAGCTCGCACAGGTCGTTGTACGAACCCACGAGGTTGCCGATCAGGTTGATCTCCGTCGAGATGATGTCGATCGTCGGGACGTCGATGTTCTCGCCGTAGCCGACCACGTGGTAGTCGCCCGCCCGGCGCAGCATGCCGATCCCGTCGGCGGTCGCGCCGCCTTCGCCGACGAAGTCGATCACCGTCTCCGCGCCGTTTCCGCCGGTCAGGTCCAGCACCTGCGAAACCTGGGTGCCGTCGCCGACGACGCCGTGGTCCGCGCCGATCGACACCGCCAGCTTCACCGCGTCCGGGTTGCGGTCGACGACGATCAGCTCGGCCGCCGAGATCGCCTTGAGCACCTGGATGCCGATGTGCCCGAGCCCGCCCGCGCCGATCACGACGCACTTGTCGCCGGGACGAAGGCGCCGCGCCGCCTTCGCCGCCGCGTGGTACGCCGTCAGCCCGGCGTCCGCCAGCGCCGCGACGTCCGCCGGTTCCAGCGAGTCGTCGATCTTCACCACGCTGCGCGCGGACGTCTTGAGGTACTCCGCGTAGCCGCCCGCGGTGTCGATGCCGGGGAACAACGACTGTGCACAGTGGACGTCGTCGCCGAAGCGGCAGGCCCGGCAGAGCCCGCACGTGATCAGCGGGTGCACGATCACCTTGTCGCCCTCGGCGACGTTCGTGACCGCGCTGCCCACCGCGTGCACCCAGCCCGCGTTCTCGTGCCCGATCGTGTAGGGCAGCGTGACGCCGGACTTCTCCTTCCACTGCCCCTCGAGGATGTGCAGGTCGGTGCGGCAGACGCCGGCGCCGCCGATCCGCACGACGACGTCGAACGGGCCGGTGACCCGCGGTTCCGGGACCTCGGTCAGCCGCAAGGGCTCGTCGTACCCGACGACCTGGACCGCCTTCATGCTGATGCCTCCACGGGAGTTTCGGGGTAACGGGTTCGCAGCAGGCCCCGGCAGAAGTGGGAGTTGCCTTCGATCGAGATGCGGACCGACCGCGCGAACCGCAGCCGGATCGGGATTTCCTCGCGGGGGAACGGAGTTCCGTCGTGGTCGACCAGCACGGGCGCCGACGGGTCGGACGGCAGCCCGAGCGCCTCGCGACGCCGCAGCAGCGCGTGCGTCGCGGACACGTCCGGCAGGTCGGCCAGCCGCACGCCGTGCAGGTCGACGCGCTCGTCCGCCCGCAGCAGCACCGTCAGCGCGCGTTCCATCGCCGCCTGGTGCGCCTTGCGGCGGAACGTCTGCCGCAGCTCCTCGAGGTCTTCGTCGGCCTCGTGGCCGAACGTGCCGCGGTAGCCGGCGTCCGCGGCGAGCCCGCGGTTGATGAGGTCCGAGTCGTGGTGGTCGTCGAGCTCGACCACGACTTCGGAGGTCCACGGCAGCGCGGTCAGCGCGTCCTTCGCGTCCGACGCCATGAGGTAGGCGAAGTTCGGCGCGCAGAACGAGGTCGGCAGTCGCAAGTGGACGGTCACGCGCGTGCCCTCCACGGTGAGCGACTTGACGAAGCCGAGGTCGGTGATGGGCTCGTCGAGCTCGGGGTCGAGGACCGCGTCCAGCGCGGTGAGGGCGTCCACCTCACGCCACCGACACGGCCTGCGGCTCGACCGGAGCCAGCCGCAGCTCGGCCGGTACCGGGATGTCGTACATCGCCGCCGCGTTGAGGCCGAGGATCTTCTTCTTCTGGTCGACGGTCAGCGGCGCGTACTCCGGCAGGTCCTCCGGGATCTGGAAGTCGACGAACCGCTCGATCAGCCACCGCGGTGTCCAGATCGCGTAGTCGCTGGAAAACTGGATGCGGTCTTCGTCGAGCCAGTACAGCAGCTCGCCGATGATCTGCGCGAAGTACTTCGGCCGGGTGTGGATGAACGGCATCGCGACGGCGAGTCCCGCGTGGACGTTCGGCTCCTGCGTCGCGATCCAGCAGAAGTCCTCCAGCCGCGGCAGCCCGCAGTGCTCGACGACGAAGTTCAGGTCGGTGAAGTCGGTGGCCACGTGGTCGACGTCGGCGACGTCGAACGCGTCGCGGTCGAGGGGGCGGATCGTCGGTCCCTTGTGGACGTGGATGTTCTTGATGCCCAGCTCCTGGCAGGCCTCGAAGTACTTGTACGTCCACTTGTCGTCGAGCTTGTAGCCGCGTGAGTCGCCCTGCCATTCGGCGGTGTAGAGCTTGACGCCCTTGAGGCCGAAGCGCTCCGCGTCGCGCCGCAGCCGGTCGATGCCGGCCTGTTCGAACCGCGGGTCGAAGTTGTGGTTGTAGGTCAGCTTGTCCGGGTGCTTCCGCGCCAGCGCGAAGGCTTCCTCGGTCTGCCCGAAGCCGTTCTCGTAGAACGCGCCGAGGTGCGCGGGCTGGAAGATCGCGTGGTCGACGTACCCGTTCTCGAACAGGTCGCGCATCAGCCGCTCGCCGCCCTGGTAGAGGTAGTCCTCGTACGGCCACACCTCGGCCTCGGGGCTGAGGTTGCGGTGGTAGTCGTAGAAGCAGTCGATGAACTGCTTGCCGTGGATGTTCCGCTGGTTCTCCGGGCGCGCGTCCCAAAGCGCCACGTGGGCGTCCACGATGAAGTACGTCTCGCCGTCCTTGCTGTACATCCGCTGTCCTCCGCGTTTCGTGTCCGCCATTGGCCACGTCGAAGGGGACGGTAGGGACGTCCGGGCTGGTCAGGGACCCCTCTCGTGTCTCGATATGAGACAGCGGCGCGCGCCGGGACCGGGCAGGCCGACGTAGCCTGGGTGAGTCCGACGCAGAGCCGCGTCCCGGGAGGCCCAGGTGGAGAACCCGCAGGTGGAGGTCACGCGCTCGTTCGACGCGCGCGGGGCGGCCGCGATCGCGCCCCGGCTGCGGGCGTCGTGGCAGCGCAGCGAGCGCTACGGCGTGCCCGAGGACGAGGTCATGCCGGTGTTCTCGGGTGCGGTCGACACCGGTTCGCTGCTCTACGAGTGCGGCACCGAGGTGCTGCGCGGCCTGCAGGCGACGCTGGCCAACGAGCCGATCAGCCTGATGATCACCGACAGCGAAGGCCTGGTGCTGAGCCGGCTGTGCACGGACGCGTCCATCAACCGCTCGCTCGACCGCGTGCACCTGGCGCCGGGGTTCTACTTCGCGGAGAGCAACGCGGGCACCAACGGGCTCGGCCTGGCGCTCGCCGACCGGGCGCCGTCGCTGGTCCGGGCGAGCGAGCACTACTGCACCGATCTGCGCGGCTACACCTGCGCGGCGGTGCCGGTGCTCGACCCGCTGACCGCGTCACTCGCCGGCAGCGTCAACCTCACGACCTGGTCGGAGCAGTCGTCGGAGCTGCTGCTGGCGCTGGCGCAGGCCGCCGCCGGCAACACGGCGGCGCTCATGCTGGCGCGCGCGTCCGGGCGCATCGCCCGGCCGACCCCGCGCGGCGAGGTCTTCCGGGTCTACGCCGACCGTGTCGCCCCGGGTGACGTCACGCGGCTGTCGGCCGCCTGGACCACCGCGGCCGGCTCCGCGCGGAAGGCGTTCGAGGAGGGACGCGTCGTCGCGGTCGTCGGCGAGCCGGGCGCGGGCAAGACGGCGCTGGCGGCGCTGGCGCGGCGGGAACTGCGGCCCCGCGAGCGCCTCCTCAACGCGCGCCCGCCGGCGCCCGACGACGTCGACACCTGGCTGACGCTGTGGACGCCGGAGCTGGCCAAGGACGGCACGTGCGTGATCGTGTCGGGCGTGGAGGCACTGCCGGCGTGGGCGGCGGAGGAGCTGGCGCGGCAGTTCGCCGAGGTCCGGGGCGACGGGCCGCCGCCGTTCGCGCTCACCGCGACGGACGCGGGTGCGGTGCCGGCGGCGCTGCGGCCGCTGGTGGACCGGGTGGTCGAGCTGCCGGCGCTGCGCTTCCGCCCGGACGACGTCCTCCCGCTGGCCCACCACTTCGCGCGGCGGGACCGCGGCCGGGACGTCACGTTCACTTCCGCGGCATCGCGGGCGTTGACGGCCTACGACTGGCCGGAGAACGCGAAGCAGCTACGGCGGGTTGTGCGTGAAGCGGCTTCGCGGTCCGACGTGGTCGATACGGCGCATCTGCCCGCGGAGGTGTTCAGCGGGGTGGGGCACCGGTTGAGCCGGTTGCAGGCGATGGAACGGGACGAGATCGTGCGCTGCCTGTCCGAGCCCGGGGCGACGGTGGTGCACGCGGCCGGGAAGCTCGGCATGGGCCGGGCGACGCTCTACCGGAAGATGGCGCAGTACGGGCTGAACGCGCGGCAGCTGAAGTCGTAGGGACGGGGCTGGTCAGCGTGGACCGGCCGTGGTCCGGGTCGACTGGGCCCACCGGACCGCCGGGCCCATCGCGTACCCCGCCGCGAGGAAGAGCGCGCCCAGCAGGAGCCATCCCGGCAGGCCCCAGCCGATCACCACCGTGCTCAGCAGCACCGGACCCACCGCGCGCGCCACCGACACGCCCGTTCCGAAGAACCCCTGGTACTGCCCCTGCCGGTCGGCCGGGGCCAGCGCGAAGCCGATCTCCCACGTGCCCGCCGACTGCAGCATCTCGCCGAACACCTGCACCACCGCGCCCACCACCAGCACCGCGAACGCGACCCACGGCGAAGTCCCGGACGCCGACAGCGCGAACGCCACGCACGACGCGAAGAGCAGCAGCCCGGACCGGCGCACCATCCGCGCCGCCGCACCGATGCTCGCCAGCCGTCCGGCCACGCGGACCTGGAGCAGCACCACCACGACCGTGTTGAGCACGAACAGCGCGGACACCGCCCAGCCCGGCGCGGCGGTCCGTTCGACGATCCACAGCGGGATCGCGACGCTCAGCAGCGGCATCCGCAGCAGCAGGACCGCGTTCAGCAGCGTCACCAGCGCGTACGGCCGGTCGCGCAGCACCGCCAGCTTCGGTTCCCCGGTGCGCGTGGCCGACGCCGGGACGGAGGGGAGCGCGAGCATGAGCGCCGCGGTGACCACGAAACCCATCGCGTCGAGCACGAAGACCGTCAGGTACGCCGGCGCGGTGTCCGCGGAAAGCGCGAGGCCGCCCAGCCCGGCGCCGACGGCGAGCCCCGCGTTGCCCGCGGACTGCAACTGGGCGCGGATGCGCGTCCGCCGTTCCGGGTCGGCCAGCGCGGCCAGCAGTGCCTGGCGGACGGCGGCCAGGCCGGTCTGGCAGCTGCCGTAGAGGCAGGCCGCGAGGACGAACAGCAGCGGCGTGCGGACCAGCAGGAAGGTCAGGATCGACGCGCTCGTCGCGAGCGCCAGCAGCACCGCGGACCCCCGAGCGCCGTGGCGGTCGGCGAGGTGGCCGAGGGGCACGCCCGCGACCGAACCCACCGCCCAGCCGAGCGTGAGACCCAGCCCGACCTGCGCCGGGCTCAGACCGACGATCCGCGTGAAGAAGAGCACCGAGCAGGTCAGGAACGCGCCGTCGCCGAGCGAGCCGGCCAGCTGGGCGGCGGCCAGCAGCCGGCCGGAACGCGGGGGCGCGGGGCGGTCCACAGTCAGCGTCATGCCGGTAACGCTAGAGCGGCCTTTGGCCCGATCCCAGATCCAATTCGCGCCAATCGAATTGGGCCAATGTAGGCTCGCCGGATGGACTTCCACGTCAGCCTGGCCGGGCGCGGCGACCTGTCCGCGCGGATCTACCGGCAGCTGCGTGACGCCGTGCTGGACGGCCGGCTGCGGGCGGGGGAGCGGCTGCCGCCGACCCGGGAACTGGCCCGGCGCCTGGCGGTTTCGCGCAACACCGTCGCGGTCGCCTACGACCGGCTGACCGCCGACGGGTTCCTCACCGGCCGCGTCGGCGCCGGGACCTACGTGACCGGTTCGCTGCCCGCGCCGAAGCCGCGCAAGACCCCTTCGGCTCGGGGCCCGCAGCCGAAGGCGATCTGGCGTTCGCTGCCGTCGCCGGCCGCCGCGGTGGCGAAGGCGCCGGAGTACGACTTCCGCGTCGGCATCCCCGATGCCGCGCTGTTCCCCCTGGAAACCTGGCGACGGCTGCTCGGGCGCGAACTGCGGTCCGGCTTCGCGCACTACGCCGACCCGAGCGGCCACGCGGGGCTGCGGGCGGCGATCGCCCGCCACGTCGGCGTCTCCCGCTCGGTGCGTGCCGACGCGGACGACGTGCTCGTCACGCAGGGCGCGCAGCAGGCTCTCGACCTGCTGTGCCGA
This sequence comes from Amycolatopsis sp. NPDC051106, assembly GCF_040682775.1. NCBI lineage: Bacteria > Bacillati > Actinomycetota > Actinomycetes > Pseudonocardiales > Pseudonocardiaceae > Amycolatopsis > Amycolatopsis sp. NPDC051106. The sequence continues at coordinate 82,816 of NZ_JBFBBQ010000029.1, forward strand.
GTGCTGCTTTCGCCGGGTGACCGCGTCGCCGTCGAAGAACCCGGCTACCGGCAAGCGAAGCTGCTCTTCGCGTCCCACGGCGCCGAAGTCGTCGGCGTGCCGGTGGACGGCGAAGGCCTCGACGTCGCCGCGCTGCCGTCGCGGACGAAGCTGGTGTACGTCACGCCGTCACACCAGTTCCCGCTCGGGACGCCGATGTCCCTGGCCCGCCGCACGGCGCTGCTGGCGTGGGCCGAGCGGGCGGACGCGGTCATCGTCGAGGACGACTACGACAGCGAGTTCCGGTTCTCCGACCGGCCGCTGGAGCCGTTGCAGAGCCTGGACCGCGGCGGGCGGGTGGCGTACGTCGGATCGTTCTCGAAGACGCTGCTTCCCCTGCTGCGCCTGGGTTTCCTGGTGGCTCCTTCGTCGTTGCGCGACGCCTTGCGCACCGCGCGCCAGCTGTCGGACTGGCACGGCGACGTCCCGGCTCAAGCGGCGCTGGCCCGGTTCGTCGACGAAGGGTTGTTCGCGCGTCACATCCGCCGCGCGACGAAGGTGTACGCGGGGCGCCACGAGCGGATCACGTCCACTGTGGACCGGGTGTTCGCCGGCCGGCTCCGGGTGGTCCCGTCGGCGGCCGGGTTGCACCTGTGCGCCCTCGCCGACGCCGACCTGGAGCCGATCGCCGCGCGCGCGGCCGCCGCGGGGGTGGCGGTGCAGACGCTTTCCGATCTGTGCGGCGGTTCTCCGTCGCCGGGGCTGGTACTGGGCTACGGCTCGATCCCGGTGGAGCGGATCGACGACGGACTCGCCGCGCTGGACCAGGCCTGGGTTTCCACGTAGTGGTCCGTCCGGCGGCGCGCGGCGATGAGGAGCCCACCCGCCGACGTCGCCACCGCCGTGCCCAGGACCAGGAACCAGCCGCGCCGGAAGTCCGTCAGGTCCGGGGTGCCCGCGAAGATCGCCACCAGCACCGCCGTTCCCAGGACCGTGCCGATCTGGCGCGTCGTGTTGACCATCGACGAGCCCGCGCCCCACCGCGCCGGCGGCAGAACCGTGCCCACCACGCCCGACAGGCTCGGCAGGATCAGCCCGACGCCGACGCCCGTCAGGAGCTGGCCTGGCAGCATCGAGGCCGCGTAGTCGGGCGTCGAACCCATGCGCAGCAACCAGATCAGCACGCCCGCCCCGAACGAGACGCCGCCGAGGGCGACCACCGGGCCCGGGCCGAAGCGGTGCACGAACCGGCCGCCGAGGATCGACACCGGCACCACGATCAGCGGCCCCGGGGCCAGGGACAGCCCGGCCACCAGGATCGAGTCGTGCCAGACCGACGTCAGGAACAGGACGTTGCCGAACAGCATCGCGGCGAACCCGGCCGCGAACAGGCCGGTCGTGACGCACGCCAGCCACAGCGTCGGGACGCGCAGCGCCGGCAGGTCCAGCATCGGCACGGCGTGGCGCGCCGAGCGCAGCGGCATCCACGCCAGCGCGACGGCGGCGACCGCGAACGCGAGCAGCACCGGCCCCGCGGTCCAGCCGTGGTCGGGCGCTTCGACCAGCGCGTAGGCCAGCGCGCCCACGCCCACGAGGAGCCCGGCCGCGCCGAGCAGGTCCGGGACGCCGGTGGTGGTGTCCCGCGACTCGCGCAGCACGCGCGGCCCGGCCAGCAGGGTGAGGGCGCAGATCGGCAGGTTCACCAGGAACACCCAGCGCCAGGACGCCGCCACGAGCAGCCCGCCGACGGGCGGCCCGAGCGCGGCGGCCGCGGCGCCCACCGAAGCCCAGACGCCGACCGCCATCGGCCGCCGGTGGGCGGGGAACGCGGTCAGCAGCAGCGCCAGCGACGTCGGCATGACGAGCGCGGCGCCGATCGCCTGCACCGCGCGGAAGGCGACGAGGACGGGGATCGACGGCGCGGCGGCGCACGCGGCCGAAGCGAGGGTGAAGACGGCGACGCCGAAGAGGAACAGGCGCTTCCGGCCGTAGCGGTCGGCCAGCCGCCCGGCCGGGGCGAGGCAGGCGGCGAACAGGACCGTGTAGCCGTTGAGCACCCACGACAGCGTGGCGAGGTCGTCGCCGGGGAAGGCGGCCCGGATGCCGGGGAACGCGATCGTGACGATGAAGGTGTCGAGGCTGGCGAGGAACGCCGCGGTCGAGACGACCAGCAGCACGAGGCCGGGCTTCGGCGCGGTGTCGGGCATGGTCCTCCTAGGTTTGAAAAAGCAACCTAGCCGGAGGAGTGGGTCTCAACAAGAGACTGACCAGTTCGACGCGACTTATGTCACGCGGGGAGTGCGGTGCGGGTGCGGCGTGGTGCGGATCGGCGGTTGGCCGGACTTCGGCCGTCGGAACCTGGGCCGGGCGCTCAGGCGGCGGCCGCGGCCTCGGCGCGGGCCTTCAGCGCGGCCAGCGTGTGCTCGATCGACCGCACGTTGTACCCCGGCCGATCGGCGCGCCCGGTCACCTTCGGCCCCATGAACTTCCGCACCACCCAGCTGCCGCTGCGGTACCAGTTTTCGGTCACCCGGCAGCCCGCCGGGCTCGGCGTCAGCACGTACTCCCAGCGCGACACGCGGGACCCCAGCGGCGTCCGCACGTCGAACGCGAACCGGTGCCCCTCCTCGAAGCGCACCACCTTCACCCGCGTCCACCACCGCAGCGCACCGTTCACGTTGCGGCCGCGGAAGCGGGCTCCCAGCGCCGGGCCGGTGCCGTCCAGCCAGCGGCCGCCGATGTTCTCCGGGCTCAGCTCACCCATCCGGGGCAGGTCGGTGACCCACGACCACACCGTGCCCGGGTTGGCCGGGATGTCGATGCTGCGCGAAATCGTCGGTTCCACGCCCCGACGGTGACAGCGCGGCCCCAGGCCGGGCAAGGATTCCCGGCGCAGTCCGCAGCCCAGGAGAGCCCGGGTGAAAAACCCGGCTCCCCGAGCACGTTGCAAACAAGGTAGTTCTGGGTACCTCGCGCGCGGGGAAGTGTCTACACGGAGGGTGCGGTGGTCAGCGTGATCCCGATCGAGGTGGTGGGCATGGCCGTCCCGGTGCCCGGCGAAGCGCCGCTGATGCTGCTCCGGGAGCCAGACGGCGCCCGGCGCTGGCTGGCCATCATGATCGGGTACGGCGAGGCCGAGGCCCTCGTGCGGGCGCGCGAGCAGATCGAGCAGCCGCGCCCGGGCACGATCGAGCTGCTCGGCGACGTGCTCGCGGCGTTCGGCCAGGGCGTCGCCGCGGTCGAGCTGACCGAGGTGCGGGACGGGATCTTCTACGCCGAGCTGGTGCTCGCGGACGGCACCCGCGTGTCGGCCCGCCCGAGCGACGCCGTCGCGCTCGGCCTGCGCCAGAACGCACCGATCAGCGTCGCCGAAGAGGTGCTCGACGTCGCGTCGGTGCAGCTGGAGGTCGAGCAGGAAGCCGAAAGCCCCGCCGCCGACGACGTGCTGGACACCGAAGCCGAGGTCGCCCGCTTCCGCGCCGAGCTCGACGGCCTGCGGCCCGAGGACTTCGACGACCTGTAGGGAATCATCTCCCGTACCGGACCGACGGGAGAGCGATGCCGGACTTCGCGACGAGCACCGAGCCGCACCGGCGTGAGCTGCTGGTGCACTGCTACCGCATGCTCGGCTCGGTGCACGAGGCCGAGGACCTGGTGCAGGAGACGCTGGTCCGCGCCTGGAAGGCGTGGGACGGCTACGACCCGGCCCGTGCGTCGGTGCGCACCTGGCTGTACCGGATCGCGACGAACGCCTGCCTCACCGCGCTGGACGGCCGGGCCCGGCGGCCGCTGCCCTCGGGCCTCGGCCGCCCGAGCGAAGACCCGGGCGCGCCGCTGACGCCGTCGTTCGAGATCCCGTGGCTGCACCCGTTCCCGGACGCGCGCCTCGACGACCCCGGTGTGCGCCTGGCCCGCCGGGGCACGCTGCGGCTGGCGCTGCTCGCGGCGATGCAGACGCTGCCGCCCAAGCAGCGCGCGGTGCTGATCCTGCGCGACGTCCTGGAGTTCAGCGCGGCGGAGGTGGCCGGCTTCCTGGAGACGACGCCCGCCGCGGTCAACAGCGCTCTCCAGCGTGCCCACGCGGGGCTCGGCGGCCTGACGGCGGACGAAGTTCCCGAACCGGACGACAAGGCGGTCGAAGCGGTCCTCGACCGCTACGTCCGGGCGTTCGAATCCGCCGACGTCGCGGGGCTCGTCGAGCTCCTGGCCGATGACGTCGTGCTGGAGATGCCGCCGGTGCCGCTGTGGTTCCTCGGCCGCGACGGCTACGGCCGGTTCCTCGAACGGCTCTTCGCGATGCGCGGCCCGGACTGGCGGATGACCCGCACCTCCGCCAACGGGCAGCCGGCCCTGGTGGCCTACTGCCGCGACGACACCGGGGTGTACCGGCTGCACACCTTGCAGGTGTTCACCGTCGAGAAGGCGCGCGTGGCGCACAACGTGGTGTTCGCCGATCCCGCCGTGCTGGCCCTGTTCGACCTCCCCTCGACTCAGCCGGCGGCGCGGGCTTCCGACGGGCGGCCGTAGGTGCCGCCGTCGTTGCTGCGCTGCAGCAGGCCTTCGTCGACGAGGTAGCGGCGCAGTGTCGCGTGGTCGTCGTGGACCATCGACAGCTTCTCGCGGACGTCCTGCTCCGTGTAGAGCCGGCCCGGCTCGAACCGCTCGGCGAGGTGCGCGAGCAGCAGCTGCCGCCGCCGGCCCGAATGCGGGATGGTGACGAGCCTGCCGTGGCGGAACAGCCCGTCGAGCGGGTCGCTCGGAGCCTTGGCCAGCGCCTCGCGGAACACCTCGGGCACGGCCCGGTAGCCGTCTCCGTCCGCGGTGACGAGCCCCGCGTCGACCAGCCGTTTCACGAGCTTCGTGTGGTCGGCCGGAAGCCCGGCGCAGATCCGGGCGAACAGCTGCAGACGGGCGGGATCCGCGAGGGCGGAGACCAGCGCTTCCGGGGAGGCCATGGTCGCGAATCCTACTCGAACTCCTCGTGCCCGTCCCGAAAATTCGACAGGGTCAACTGATAAGGCTACCCTGTCGATATGGGCTCGAAGACGGTTCCCGCTCCGGCGGTCGCGGCCGCGCAGACGCTGCGCGTGCTCGTCGGCCGGCTGCGGCGGCAGATGATGGACGCGACGGAGGTCGGCGACCTGACCTCCGCGCAGGCCTCGGCGCTCGCCCGGCTCGCGAAGATGGAGCCGGCCACGGCGAGCGTGCTGGCCGGCGCCGAGCGGGTGCGCCCGCAGTCGATGGCGGCGACGGTGGCCGCGCTGGAGAAGCTCGGCCTGGTCCGCCGCGAGGACGACCCGGAAGACGGCCGCCGCCAGCTGATCTACTTCACGCCCGAGGGTCGCGCGTACGGCCAGGGGGCCCGGGCCTCGCGTCAGGAGTGGCTGGCCCGGACTCTCGCGCAACGGCTCACCGAGGACGAGCTGGCCGTGGTCAACGAGGCGCTGGCCCTGCTCGGCCGCATCGTCGAACCATGACGACGCGGGAGCGGACGCTCGACGGGTTCGACCGCAAGCTGCTCGCCCCGCTGATCTCGGGCGCGGTGCTCAACCCGGTCAACTCGACGATCATCGCGGTCGCGCTGGTGCCGATCGGCGTCGCGTTCGGGCAGCCGGCGTCGGCGACCGCGTGGCTGATTTCCGCGCTGTACCTGGCCACGGCGGTCGGGCAGCCGGTGGCCGGGCGGCTGATCGACCGGTACGGCCCGCGGCGCGTGTTCCTCCCGGCGACGGCCCTGGTCGGGCTGGCGGGCGTGCTCGGCACCGTCGCGCCGAACCTGGCGTGGCTGATCGTCGCGCGGGTCGTCCTCGGGTTCGGCACGTGCGCCGGCTACCCCGCGGCGATGCGGCTGATCCGCGACGAGAGCGACCGCACCGGCCGGGACAGTCCCGCCTCCGTGCTCACGGTGCTGGCGATCTCCACCCAGACGATCTCCGTGGTCGGCCCGGCGCTGGGCGGCCTGCTCATCGGGGTCGGCGGCTGGCGCACGACCTTCGCCCTCAACATCCCCATCGCGCTGGCCGCCTTCGTCCTCGGCGCCCGCCGGTTCGCGAAGGTGGCCCGGCCCGCGGCGAAGGGCTCCTTCGACCTCGACTTCCCGGGCATGACGCTGTTCGCCGGCACGCTCGTGTCGCTGCTGCTCTTCCTGATGCACCCGAGTGCGGGGGACTGGTACCTGCTCGCGATCGCTGTCGCGAGCGCCGCGGGCTTCACCGTGCGCGAGCTGACCCACGCCCACCCGTTCATCGACCTGCGGCTGCTCGGCCGCAACGGCCCGCTGCTGCGCACCTACGGCCGCGCGCTGCTGGCCTACGTCGTGGCGTACAGCTTCCTCTACGGCTACACGCAATGGCTCGAGCACGGCCGCGGCCTGTCGGCGAGCGAAGCCGGCCTGGCCACCCTGCCGCTGTTCGCGACCGCGATCCTCGTGTCGCTGCTCACCGGGCGTCGCGAAGCGGTCCGCGGCAAGCTGGCCGTCGCCGGGCTCGGGCAGCTCGCCGGGTGCGCGCTGCTGCTGACCCTGGACTCGTCGGCCGCCGTCTGGCTGCTCGTGGTCGTCGCGCTCGTGGCTGGGGTGCCGCAGGGGCTGAACAGCCTCGCGCTGCAGAACTCCGTGTACCGCCAGTCGAATCCCGACGACATCGCCGCGTCGGCCGGGCTGCTGCGCACCTTCGGCTACCTCGGCGCGATCGTCTCCTCCGCACTGCAGGGCGCCCTCTACGGATCCGCCGCCGACACCGGCGGCCTGCACGAGCTCGCGCTACTGCTGCTCGGCATCGGCGTGCTCTTCCTGATCGTCACCGTGTTCGACCGTTCCCTGTCCCGAAAGCACCACAGCACCACCCGACCCGAGGAAGCCGAAACCGATGCCTGACCGGACCACCACCCTCGACCCGAACCGCACGGCCCTGCTCGTGATGGACTACCAGGAGGGGATCGTCGGGCAGCTGCCCGGCAGCGAGGCGCTCCTCGACCGCGTGACCACGGTTGTCGACGACGTCCGTCGACGCGGCGCCCACGTCGGCTGGGTGCGCGTCGGATTCGAAGACGCCGAGTTCGAGGCGATCCCCGAGACGAGCATGTTCGCGCCGTACGCGGCTTCCGCGGAGCACCGGGCCGTGATGCGGGCGGACGGGCCGGCGACGCAGATCCACGCCCGGCTCGCGCCACGGCCCGAGGACGTCCAGGTGCGCAAGATCCGCGTCGGCGCCTTCACGACGACAGACCTCGAACAGCAGCTGGAGAAGCGCGGGATCACGACACTCGTCCTCGCGGGCATCAGCACCAGCGGTGTCGTGCTGAGCACCGTCCGGGAAGCGATGGACCGCGACTACCGGATCGTCGTCCTGCACGACGCCTGCGCCGACCGCGACCAGGCGACGCACGACTTCCTGACCGGCACGCTCTTCCCTCGCACCGGCACCGTCGTGGACGTGGCCGGGCTCGGTGACCTCTGGGCCGTCCAGTAGGTTGCGCTGCGTGCCCCGCCCGCCCGAGACCGTGCCCGGCGAGGTGCTGCGCGCCTCGATCGTGGACCGGCTGTTCGCCCGCGCGGACGACACGCGCCCGCTGTTCACCCACCAGGACTTCACCCACGACGCCGAACACACGCTGACGTGGGCGGAGTTCGCCGCGCGGGTCCGCGTGGTCGCGGGCGGGCTGCGCCGGGTCGCGGAGCCGGGGGAGCGGGTCGCCGTGCTCGCGGGGCAGGAGCTCGCCTACCCGCTCGCGTTCTTCGGCGCCCTCGCGGCGGGCATGATCGCCGTCCCGCTGATGGCGCCGGGGAACCGCGCGCAGGCCGACCGGCTCGCCGGGGTCCTGGCCGACTCCGGCGCGCGGGTGTGGCTGACGTCGTCCGCCGCCGCGGCGCGGGTCCGCGAGTTCGGCGCGCCCGGCGACCTTCTGGTGGCGGACGAGCTGACCGGGCCGGGCGCCGACTCGGTGCCGGTCGCGCCGGAAAGCCCGGCGTACCTGCAGTACACGTCCGGTTCGACGCGGGAGCCCGCCGGCGCGGTGATCCCGCACCGGGCCATCGTCGCCGCGTGCTGGCAGGGCAGCCGGGCCTACGGCGTCGACGAAGGCACGACCTGCGCGGGCTGGATCCCGTTCTTCCACGACATGGGCCTGATCCAGCTGCTGTGCCTGCCGGTCTTCGCCGGCGGCCGCGCCGTGTTCATGGCCCCGGCCGAGTTCGTGCACCGGCCGCGGCGGTGGCTGCGGCAGCTGGCGGACTACCCCGCGGTGTTCACCGCGGCCCCGAACTTCGCCTACGACCTCGCGGCCGACGCCGGCCCCGGGGACGACGACCTCGACCTCTCGGACGTGCGGGTCGCGCTCAACGGCGCCGAGCCGGTCCGCCCGCGCACGGTCGAACGCTTCCTCGAGGTCTTCGGGCCGCACGGCTTCCGGCGCGAGGCGTACCGGCCTTCGTACGGGCTCGCCGAAGCCACCGTGTACGTCGCGAGCGCGGGAGAAGAAGGGCCGCGCGGCGCGAAGTTCGATCGCGAGGCGCTCGCGCAGGGCTACGCCGTCGAAACCGTCGACGGACCGGAGCTCGTGTCCGTGGGCCGTCCGGTCGGTCAGCTCGTCCGGATCGTCCATGAGGGACACGAGCAGCCCGAGGGCGCCGTCGGCGAGATCTGGATCCACGGCCCGAACGTCGCGACCGGCTACTGGGGCCGGGGCGACGCGGCCGCGTTCGACGCCACGCTGGACGGGCTCGGCGGCTGGCTGCGCACCGGCGACCTCGGCGTGGTGCACCGCGGCGACCTGTACGTCACCGGCCGGCTCAAGGACCTCATCGTCGTCGACGGCCGCAACTTCCACCCCCAGGACATCGAGGCGGCGGCGGGCGAGGCCCACCCCGCGGTCCGCCGCGACCGCGTCGCCGCGTTCGGCGTCGCCGACGAGGACGGCGAAGGCGCGATGGTGGTGGCGGAGTGGGTGCGCGACGCCGACGCGGACCTCAAAGAGGTGACCCGTGCGGTGCTGCGCGCGGTGTCACGCGAGCACGATCTCACCCTCCGTGCGGTACATCTGGTCCCTTCCGGCGGACTTCCGCGCACATCGAGTGGCAAGGTCGCCCGGTCGGCGGCCAAGGCACGTTATGGTGACGTCCGTGGGTGATCACCGCGCCGAGGTCACGAAGGTCGTCAGTGAGACCTTCCGGCTCGACCCGGCCCTCGTCGACCCCGACGCTCCCCTGGAAGAGCTGGGCATCGACTCGAAGGGCCGGATCAAGCTCCTCGCGGCGCTGGAGGTCTATTACGGCGTGACGATCGACCTGGACCAGCTCGACCGGTTCACCGACGTCGGGTCCGTGGCGGACGTGCTCGCGGAAGCTCTGGGAACTGCAGGATCTGAGGAGAGGCGCTGAAATGAGCGGCGGGGGGTACACCGCGACGACGGAAGCGTTGTCGACGGCGTCCAAGACCATCGGGGACCTGGCGGAGCACCTGCTGGACGACAACCCGGACCTGGAGAGCCCGCAGGTGACCGCGGAGGGCTTCGGCCGGGCGCACAACGCCCACGCGGCGAAGTACACCGCCGGCGCGCAGGCGCTGTGGGCGGCGGTCTCCGGCTACAGCACCACGCTGGGCTCCTTCGGCACCAACCTCGGCACCGCCGGGACGAGCTACGGCACCAACGAAGACAACCAAGCCGGCGCGATCACGGACGCCGGGGGCTCGCTCTGATGGCCGACAAGAAGAAGTGGTCCGACGTCAAGGCGATCCTCGACGACCCGAGCGTCCCCGCTGCTCAGAAGAGCGCGCTGATCAGCAGCTGGCTGCGGGAGAACCCGCCCCCGCCGCCGTTCCTGGCCGACCAGGAACCCGACGAAATCAAGCAGAAGCGGCAGGAAGCCGAGAAGTACGCCGGCGCCTACAACGCCAACCCGCTCTTCGCCGGGCAGTCGGTCGACGAGGCCTACGACAAGGCCAAGTCGAGCGGCGATCAGAACTCCTACAACGAAGACCAGGAAAAGAAGGCCGTCGACGACGGCAAGACCAAGCTGAACGACACGAAGCCGCCCGCGGCCGGCGAAAACGGCGGTGACGCCACCGGCACGAAGACGTCCGACGAGATCTTCGACGCCGCAGCGCCCGCGCTGAAGCTGTTCGAGACCTTCGGGTCGCTGCTGGCCAAGGTCCCGGCCGACTGCCGCGGCAACACCCGCGCGCTCGACCTCGACAAGGACATCCGCGCGCCGTTCGACGAGCAGCGCGGGATCAGCTTCGCGAACTTCGTCCAGGACGCCGCGCACTTCAAGACCGGCTCCGAGACCGTCGACCGCACGCTGGAGGACACCGGTTCCCAGCTTGGGACCCTGTACCAGACGTGGAGCGGCGCCGGTGCGGACGCCGCGTCCGACACCTACAACGACAAGATCCAGCCGAAGGCCGCGAAGCTGTCCCAGACGCTCGGCGACGTGAGCGAAGCGACACTGACCACCGCGACCACGGTGTTCCAGCTGTGCAAGGGCAAGGCCGACGCCGTCATCGGCATGTACACCGACCTGGTCGGCAAGGCCGACTACACGATGGCGCAGAAGGTCATCGCGGTCGCCAGCGGCGAGCACGGAAACGAGCAGGACCTCGCCCAGATCGCGGGCTGGATGGACCTCAACTTCGGCACCAACCTGGTCAAGACCCTCAACGACCAGGGCTGCTGCGACGGCGACGAGATCAAGAAGCACGGCCAGGACCTGGCCAAGCAGTGGATCCAGAACCAGTTCAACCCCGACATGTGGGACCGGCTCTACAAGGGCTTCGAGAAGACCTGCAAGGACACCAAGGAGCTCGTCGACCAGGCGTACGACGCGCTCGACAAGGTCATGGGCAAGGTCAAGAACGAGTTCGAGGGCGTGAGCATGCCGGGCGGATCCGGCACCGCCGGCGGCTCGGGCGGTGGCCCCGGTGGCCCCGGTGGTTCCGGGGGCTCGGGTGGCTCGGGTGGCTCGGGCAGTGGTTCGGGCGCCGGTGGTTCCGGCTCGGGTTCGGGTTCCGGCTCGGGTGGTTCGGGGAGCGGTGGTTCGGGCTCGGGCTCAGGGTCGGGCTCCGGCTCGGGTTCGGGTGGCCCGGTGCCGTCGATTCCCGACGGAAGCTCCGGTTCCGGGGTGCCCGGTGGTGGGGCGGGATCCGGGGGCCCGGGCACCGACCTGCCCAGTGGCGCGGACGGCGGCTCCGGCAGTGGTTCGGGGAGCGGTTCGGGCAGTGGTTCCGGGGGCGGTGGCGGTCCGGTGCCCTCGATCCCCGACGTCTCCGGCGGCGGGTCCGGCTCGGGCAGCGGTTCCGGCTCGGGCTCGGGGGCCGGCGGTGGGGGCTCGATGCCGTCGATCCCCGACCTGTCCACGCCCTCCGGTGAGGGCGGCGGTTCCGGGTTGGGCTCGGGAGGCGGTTCAGGTTCGGGCTCGGGTGGCGGTTCGGGCTCCGGCCTCGGCTCGGGTGGTGGTTCCGGTTCGGGTTCCGGCTCTGAGGACACCTCGCCGTCGTCGGTGCCGTCGCCGTCCGACACCGGCCAGGCGGAGGCGGCCGCGGCCGCCGAAGCGGCCAAGAAGAAGGCTGCGGACGCGTTGAGCCAGTTCAGCGGCCCGGGCATCCAGACCGAGTCCGGCGGCGGCGCCGGTTTGGGCTCCGGGGGCAGCGGCCTGGGCGGCGACGAAGGCCTCGATGGCGGCTCCGGCTCCGGGTCCGGCTCTGGGGCCGGGTCCGGTCTGGGCGGCGGCTCCGGTTCGGGTGGCGGTTCGGGTTCCGGCTCGGGTGGCTCCGGCGACGACGGCAAGGCCGCGGCCGAGCAGGCCGCGGAAGAAGCGAAGCAGAAGGCAGCCGACGCGCTGAAGGAGTTCAGCGGCGAAGGCATCAAGACGGACTCCGGCGACGGCGCGGGCCTCGGCGACACGGGCTCCGGCGAGCCCGGCGCTGACAAGGACGGCGACGGCAAGCCGGACAACCCCTTGGGTGTCGACAAGGACGGCGACGGCAAGCCGGACACCCCGTCGGGCATCGACAAGGACGGCGACGGCAAGCCCGACAGTCTGCTCGGCGAAGACAAAGACGGCGACGGCAAGCCCGACAACCCGCTGGGCATCGACAAGGACGGCGACGGCAAGCCCGACAGTCTGCTCGGCGAAGACAAAGACGGCGACGGCAAGCCCGACAACCCGCTGGGCATCGACA
>NZ_JBFBBQ010000029.1:95069-95816 GCF_040682775.1 Amycolatopsis sp. NPDC051106
AAGGACGGCGACGGCAAGCCCGACAGTCTGCTCGGCGACAAGGACGGCGACGGCAAGCCGGACGGCGACGACACCCCCGACACTCTGAAGGTCAAGCAGGGCGACAAGACCTTCGAGATGACCGAACCCGACCACGACGGGAAGATGGACATCAAGGTCGGCGACGGGTCCGACGACGCCAAGGACTTCAAGCTCGACTGGTCCAAGGACGCCGACGGTCCACAAGGGACCGGCGACGACACGTACTGCCCCGGTCCCGACGGCAAGATCCACATCGAGGACGGCGACCTCAAGATCACCGCCGAGCGGCCCGACGGCCCGGACGGCCCGACCGTCGTCACCGTCGACGACGGCAGCGGCACGCCGACGACCTACACCCTCGGCGAGGACGACAAGACCTCCGACGTCCTCGGCGACACCCCCGGCAAGAAGCTCGACGACGACCTGCCGAACCACCGCGGCACCCTCGAGGACCTCGCGTCGCACGGCAGTGACGGCCCCGCGGCGCACGACGGCGGCAGCGGTGGCGGCAGTGGTGGCGGAGACGGCCACGGCGGCGCCGGTTCCCCGGGCGCCGGTATCGGCGGCGGTTCGCACGGTGGAGCCGGCATTTCGGCGGCCGGTCTCGACCCGGGCGGCGCGGGGCACGGGCTCGGCGAGACGCCGATGTCGAACGGTGTCCACAGCGGCGCCGGCGCGGCCCACGCCCAGCCCGCGGCCGCGTTCGCCCCGGCCGGCGCGTCCGCC
>NZ_JBFBBQ010000030.1:0-41846 GCF_040682775.1 Amycolatopsis sp. NPDC051106
ATTAATGCTCTCAAAGGAACCTCAATACGAGGTTCACTACATAAGCTCTACTGGCTTAGTTCACTAGCACACTGTTGAGTTCTCAAGCAACACACTCTGGACTCACCGCTTTATCGGCGGCTATATCCTCGGCAGTTGTTCCAAGCGATATTCAAAGCTTTTGGTCGAGCATGCCTCAGCCTACGGTGTTAGTCGTAGGGATTCGGCGGCCGCTCGTGGGCCGACGCTGAACATTACCCGGTCCGATCCGCGGTGTCAACCCGCTCGGCCCGGCCGGATCTTCGGGGCTTGCGGCCCCGGGGCGACCCGGTGTTCCTGGCGACGAAGAGAAGATTACATGCCCCGAAACCGGTCCCGAACAGGGGGGTCACTTAACGCCATTGCCGCAGGTCAGAGCGTGTTCAAACCCCTACGACGGCATCGTCGGCAAGTAGCGCGGCGGGACCCGGGCCGGAGCCACTCTCGAGAAGTCCGCCGCGAGGGCGAGCATCCGGGCGTCCGACCACCGGGCACCCATGAACGAGATACCCACCGGGAGCGCTCCGGCAAACCCGGCCGGCACGGTCACGTCCGGGTAGCCGGCGACCGCGGCCGGGGTCGACGACGGGATCACGTCGTTGTCCCCCACCGCGCAGTCGGTCTTCCACGCGGGCGGGTTGGTCGGCGACGCGATCGCGTCGAGGTCGTACTTGTCCAGCGTCTCGTCGAGGGAGCGGCGGGCCAGGTCCGAGAGCTCGGCGCGGCCGGCGAGGTAGCCGGGGTCGGTCGGCGGCGGCGCAGCGAGTGCCTGCTCGAACAGTTCCTGGCCGGCGAAGCACGTCTGTTCCAGCGGGTCCGCGCGGTTGTAGGCGATCAGCTCGGCCAGGTTCCGCGGGCCGCGCGGGCGGGTCGCCAGGTAGGCGTCGATGTCGCGGTGGAACTCCGTGAGCAGCGCCGGGAACTCCAGTTCACCGAGCCGCGCCTGGTACGGCGGAGTCACCTCGACGACCGTCGCACCGGCCTTGACCAGGGAGTTCCGCGCGGACGTCATGATCGCGTCGGTGGCCGGGCCGAGCACCGGCAGCCGCCACAGCCCGATCCGCGCGCCACGCAGCACGCCCGGCCGAAGCAGCTTCGCGTAATCCGTGGGCTGGGAGTCCGGGTACTGCGAAGTGGCCGGGTCCGCGGGGTCCCGCCCTTGGAGGACCGACAGGGTCAGGGCGACGTCGACGACGGTGCGGGCGATCGGCCCGGCGGTGTCCTGCTCGGCGGAGATCGGCACCACCCCGGTGCGGCTGACCAGGCCGAGACTCGGTTTGTGCCCGACCGTCGCCGTCATCCCCGCGGGGCAGACGATCGAGCCGTCGGTCTCACTGCCGATCGCCACCTGGGCGAGCGACGCGGCGACGCCGGCCGCGGACCCGGCGGACGACCCGCACGGGTTGCGGTCCAGCACGTACGGGTTGTTCGTCTGCCCACCCACGCCCGACCAGCCCGACGTCGGCTTCGCGGCGCGGAAGTTCGCCCATTCGGAGAGGTTCGCCTTGCCGAGGATCACCGCGCCGGCGGCGCGAAGCCGCGTGATCAGCGTCGCGTCCTTCGCGGGATAGCTGCGCAGGGCGCGCGACCCCGCCGTCGTCCACTGGTCCCGCGTGTCGACGTTGTCCTTGACCAGCACCGGGATGCCGTCGAGCGGGCCACGCAGGTGGTGGGCGCGGCGGCGGGCGTCACTCTCCCGAGCCTGACCCAGCGCCGCGGGGTTCAGCGCGAGGACGGCGTTGACCTTGCCGTCGAGCCGGTCGATCCGGTCGAGGTACAGCCGGGTCAGCCCCACCGCGCTGAGCCGGCCGGACGCCATCCGGGCCTGCAGCGCCGGGATGTCGGCAGCGTCGAGGTCGAACTTCGAAGACGACACCGAAGACGCCGAAGCCGCGGGTGCCGCGGGGACGAGCACGAGTGCGGCGGCCAGGATCGCGAGGAACACCGGCCGCCGCCCCATCAGAGCACCGGGAGGAGCGTCCGGAGTTCGTACGGGGTGACCGCGCTGCGGTAGTTGTCCCACTCCACGCGCTTGTTCCGGAGGAAGAAGTCGTAGACGTGCTCGCCGAGCGCCTCGGGCAGGAGCTCCGACTTCTCCATCTCGGACAGGGCCTCTCCCAGGTTCTGCGGCAGCTGCGCGTACCCGGCGGCGCGCCGTTCGGAGTCGCTCAGCTGCCAGATGTTGTCCTCGGCGGGTGGCGGCAGCTCGTAGCCCTTCTCGATCCCCTTCAGCCCGGCGGCCAGGATGACCGAGTACGCCAGGTACGGGTTGCACGCCGAGTCCAGGGTACGGACCTCCACCCGTCGGGATGACGCCTTTCCGGGTGAATACATCGGGACGCGGACGAGCGCGGAGCGGTTCGCGCGGCCCCACGAGACCGTCGTCGGCGCCTCACTGCCGCTGATCAGGCGTTTGTACGAGTTCACCCACTGGTTGGTGACCGCGGAGATCTCCTTGGCGTGGTGCAGCAGGCCGGCGACGAACGCCTTGCCGGTCCCCGACAGCTCGTGCGGGTCCTCGGCGTCGTAGAAGGCATTGCGGTCGCCTTCGAACAGGCTGACGTGGGTGTGCATGCCAGAGCCGGGCTGGTCGGTGAACGGCTTCGGCATGAACGTCGCGCGGACGCCCTGGGTCAGCGCGACCTCCTTGACGACGTAGCGGAATGTCATCACGTTGTCGGCCATCGTCAGCGCATCGGCGTAACGGAGGTCGATCTCCTGCTGGCCCGGTGCCCCTTCGTGGTGGCTGAACTCGACCGAGATGCCCATCGCCTCGAGGGTCTCGATGGCGTGCCGGCGGAAGTGCGTCGCCGTGGCGTGGCTGGCCTGGTCGAAGTAGCCGCCGTTGTCCGCGGGCTCCGGCTCGCTGCCGTCGTCCGGCAGGGTCGCGAGCAGGAAGAACTCGATCTCCGGGTGCACGTAGCAGGTGAAGCCCGCTTCGGCGGCCTTCGACAGCTGACGCCGCAGGACGTGCCGCGGGTCGGCCCACGACGGCGAGCCGTCCGGCATCGCGATGTCGCAGAACATGCGGGCGGAGTACGGGCCGCCGTCCGGGGTCTCCCACGGCAGAACCTGGAAGGTGGCCGGGTCGGGCTTGGCGACCATGTCCGATTCGTAGACGCGCGCGAAGCCCTCGATGGCCGAACCGTCGAAGCCGATCCCCTCGGTGAAGGCGCCCTCGAGTTCGGCCGGCGCGACCGCGACGGACTTGAGGAACCCCAGCACATCGGTGAACCAGAGACGGACGAAACGGATGTCGCGCTCCTCGAGCGTGCGGAGCACGAATTCCTGCTGGCGATCCATGGCCGCACCCTAACGACAGCGTGTTAACGGGATGTTTCACGACGCGCCGAGGGCGACTAAGTCACGCCGCCAACACCGGAACGGGCCGCTTCGCGCGCTTGATCGCGAGGGACGCGACGGACGCGAGCACCGCCAAGACCGCGGCCGCATACCAGGCCAGGTTGTAGTTCCCGAGCTGGTCGCGGACCAGGCCGGCGGCCGACGCGGCGAACGCGGCGCCGAGCTGGTGGCAGGCGAAGACCCAGCCGAACACGATCGGGCCGGCGTCGCCGAACGCGCGCACGCAGAGGGCGACCGTCGGGGGGACCGTGGCCACCCAGTCGAGGCCGTAGAACAGGATGAACGCCCACATGCTCGGCTGCACGGAGTCGGTGAACAGCTGCGGCAGCAGGGCCAGTGAAAGGCCGCGAAGCGCGTAATAGACGCCGAGCAGGATGCGGGGGTCGACGCGGTCGGTGAGCCAGCCGGAGAAGATCGTGCCGACGACGTCGAAGACGCCTACCAGGGCAAGCAGGCCCGCCGCGGTCGTCTGCGGCATGCCGTGGTCGTGCGCGGCCGGGACGAAGTGGGTGCCGACCAGGCCGTTCGTCGTCGCGCCGCAGATCGCGAAGCCGACCGCGAGCAGCCAGAACGTCCGGGTCCGGGCGGCCTGGCCCAGTACCGAGAGCGCCCGGCGGGCCGAGCCGGTCTTGGACGCCGGGCGCGCGACCTCCGCGTCGGCCGGCGCGCCGTAGGCCGTGGTGCCGACGTCGGCGGGGTGGTCGCGGATGACCAGCAGGACCACCGGGACGACGGCCAGCGCGGCGATCGCGATCACCAGCGACGCCGTCCGCCAGCCCGAGCCGACCGCCAGGTTCGCGATGAGCGGCAGGAAGATCAGCTGGCCGGTGGCGCCGGCCGCGGTCAGGACGCCGGTGACGACGCCGCGGCTGCGGACGAACCACCGGGCCGCGACGGTCGCGGCGAAGCTCATCGCCATCGAGCCGGTGCCCGCGCCGATCAGGACGCCCCAGCAGAGGATCAGCTGCCAGCTCGCGCTCATGAAGACCGTGCCGGCCGCGCCGAGGGCGATGACGAACAACGCCGTCGCCGAGACGCGGCGGATGCCGAACCGCTCCATCAACGCGGCCGCGAAGGGCGCGAAGAGGCCATAGAGCACGAGGTTGACCGAGACGGCCGAACTGATCGTGGCCGTGGACCAGCCGAACTCCGCGTGCAGCGGGTCGATGAGGACGCCCGGGGCGGAGCGGAAACCGGCGGAGGCGAGCAGTGCGACGAAGGCGGCACCGGCGATCAGCCAGGCGCGGTGCAGCTTCGGGGCGGGGTGGGTCTCGACAGTCACCAGTGCAGTTTCACCGCGGGCGCGCGAGGCCGAAAGTGGCTTGAAGGACATCATCCGCAAGGATCCGGCCACGACGTCGTGCTCAGTAGGCTCGGGACATGCGCCGCTTCGCCCTCCTGCTCGTGCTCCTGCTGACGGCCGGCTGCACCGGATCGCCGGACACGCGCGGGCCGTTCCCGGCGGGGTCCGAGCTGGTCCGCGACGCGGCGACGTCGTTCGCCTCGGTGCGGAGCGTGCACTTCGCGGCCGGCGTCAACGGCGTGCTGCCGGGCTTCCCGCTCCGGCTCATCGAAGGCGACGCGACCCTCGACGGCGGCGGCTCCGCGACCGGCACGGCGGACGTCCAGTCCGGGGACGGCCACACGAAATTCCGCTTCACCGTGCGAAACGGCGAAGCCACCACCGACCCCGACGTCGCGAGCGGCCGGATTCCCGGGATGTACGCCGTGAGCACCTTCCTCGGCCCGTCCGGTGGGCTCGTACGGATGCTGCGAGGCGTCACCGACGCGAAGACCGAGGGCAAGGAGAACGTCGACGGCGCCGCGGCCCTGCGGGTCGACGGCCGCGTGCCCGCGGCCGTCGCGCACAGCGTGCTGCCGCAGGTCACCGCGGACATCACCGTCAAGGTGTGGGTTTCCGCGGACGGGCCCCGGCGGTTCGCCCGGCTCTGGGCGCAGATCCCGCCGGCCGGCGACCACCTCAGCCCGGTGATGGTCGAACTGTCGCTGACCAGGCAGAACGAGCCGGTGGACCTCGGCTAGCAGCGAGCGTCGGCGGCGATGCCGCCGATCAGGTACGCGATGCCCGCGCGGTCGACGCACGCGTTGCCGCCGAGGAAGACCGTGTGCTGGACCCCTTCGTAGGTCAGCAACGCGCTCTTGAGGTACTTCGCGAGGTCGACGCCCTGCTGGTACGGCGTCGCGGGGTCGTGCGTCGTCGAGATGACCAGGGTCTTCGGCAGCCCTTCGACGCGCGGCACGTGCTCGGCCGACGTCGGCTGGACCGGCCAGGTCGAGCAGATGTCCAGTTCGCTCGTGTCGGGCGTGCCGCCGGTCAGGAACGGCGCGCCGGCCAGCATCTTCCCGTGCGCGCGGTCGATCGCGGCCCGGTCGGTGACGCGGGTGTGGTCGACGCAGCGGACGGCGAAGTACGCGTCGATCGCGCCCGCGTAGTGCCCGTCGTGATCGCGGCGGTAGTAGTCGTCGGCGAAGGCCAGCAGCGTCCGGCCGTTGCCCTCGGCCACCTGCGCGAGCGCGGCTTTCAGCGCGGGCCAGTCGCCGCGTGAGTAGAGCCCCGCGAACGTGCCCGTGATCGCGTCCTCGAACGAGAGCCTGCGGTTCCCCGCGAGGAGGGGCTTCGTGCTCAGGGGACGCACCAGCCGCTGGAACGCTTCGGTGCGGCCGGCGAACGGGCACGCGCACCACCTGCCGAACTCGTTCAGCGCGTCCTGGAAGCCCGCGGCCTGCGTGACCAGCGAGTCCACCAGGCCCTGGGCCGGGTCGACGGCACCGTCGAGCAGCAGCGCGCGGACGTTGCGGGGGTACGCCTCGGCGTAGGCCGCGCCGATCTGCGTCCCGTACGAATAGCCGAGGTAGGTCAGTTTCTCGTCGCCGAGCGCGGCGCGAAGGACGTCGAGATCGCGTACGACGTCTCGTGTGCCGACGTTCGCGAGGAGCGTCTTGCCGTACTTCGTCGCTTCGGCGCACTTCGCGCCGTACGCGGTCGTCTCGGCGAGCTGCTTCTTCACCCCATCGGGCGACATGTCGCTTTCGATGTCGGACGCACGGTCGGCGTCCTGCTCGGCGTCGGTGCGGCAGGTGATCCGGGGTTCGCTGGTGCCGACGCCGCGCGGGTCGAAGCCGACCAGGTCGAAGCGGTCGAGCAGGGGCGCGGCGGCCGGCGACCTGGCCAGCGCCGCGGCCGTCGACGTGCCCGAGCCGCCCGGCCCGCCCGGGTTGACGACCAGCGAGCCGATCCGCTGTTTCGTGGCCTTGTGGCGCAGCAGGCCGACCGAGATCGCCGGTCCGTCCGGCGCCGCGTAGTCCAGCGGCACGGTCAGGTGGGCGCAGTCCAGGGAATCGCCGCACGGACTCCACGCGAGCTTCTGCTGAGTGAACTTTCCCGGGTCAGGCGGCCGGGAAGCGGACGGCGGCACGGGCGCCGGAGCACTCGTGCACGCCGCCAGCAGCACCGCCAGGGCGGTGAGACCTACTGCCCGGTGCACCGGGTCCCCTCCGGCGGCACCGTGCCGTCGAGGAGGTAGTCCGTGCCCGCCTGGTCCACGCACTTCACGCCCTGCAGGAACACCGTGTGCTGCGTGCCCTCGAAGGTGAGCAGCGCGCCCTTCAGGCCCCTCGCGAGGTTGACGCCGGCCTGGTACGGCGTCGCCGGGTCGTTGGTCGTCGAGATGACCAGCGTCTTCGCGAGGCCTTCGACGCTCGGCACGTGCGGCTCCGACGTGTTCGGCACCGGCCAGAACGCGCAGGCGTCACGAGCGGCCGAAGCCGGGCGGCCGTCGTCGAGGAACGGCGCCACCTTCACGTACTCCTCCTGCGCCTTGAGGATGACGGCCGGGTCGGTGACGCGCGGGTCGTCGACGCACCGGATCGCGGTGAAGGCGTCCTGCGTGGTGCCGTACTTGCCGTCGGTGTCGCGCTCGTTGTAGATGTCCGCGAGCTTCTCCAGCGTCACGCCGCGCTGCTGCCTCAGCTCATTCAGGCCGGTGTTGAGCGTGTCCCAGAGGCTCTCCTGGTAGAGCGCCTGGATGACGCCGGTGGTCGCGTCCTCGTAGGAGAGCTTGCGGCCGTCGCCGACCTGCACCGGGAAGTCGATCAGCGGGCGGACGAGGTCCTGGAACGCCTTCACCGCGGTGTTCGCGTCCTGGCCGAGCGCGCAGTCCTGCTGGGCGGTGCACCACTTCGCGAACTGCGTGAACGCCGTCCCGAAGCCCTGGCCCTGGGCGACCAGCGACTCGACCGCGTCCTGCTCCGGGTCGACCGCGCCGTCGAGGATCATCGCGCGGACGTTCTTCGGGAACGCCTCGGCGTAGGCCGAGCCGATCCGGGTGCCGTAGGAGTAGCCCAGATAGGTGAGCTTTTCGTCGCCGAGGACCGAGCGGAGGACGTCCAGGTCCTTCACGACGTCCCGGGTGCCGACGTTGGCCAGCATCCCGGTGCCGTCGTCGGTGCGCTGGGCGCACTTGGCGGCGAAGTCCTTCTCTTGGGCTTCCTGCTTCAGCACGCCCGCCGGCGAACCGTCGGTCTCACTGTCGTCGGCGCGGTCGGCGTCGCGCTCCTGATCGGTGAGGCAGTGGATGGCCGGCTGGCTCGCGCCGATCCCCCGCGGGTCGAAGCCGACCAGGTCGAACCGCTTGCCGAGGCCGGTGCTCGTCGTCGGCTTGACCAGGCCGGCGGCCGCGACCATGCCCGAGGCGCCCGGCCCGCCGGGGTTGACCACGAGCGACCCGATCCGGGAGCCCTCGTCGGTCGCCTTGTGCCGGAGCAGGCCCAGCGTGATGGTGTCGCCGGCCGGTTTGGCGTAGTCCAGCGGCACGGTCAGCCGGGCGCACTGGACGTCTTTCGCCTGGAACGCCGACCGCGCGTCTTCCGACGTCGCGTAAGGTGCGCAGTCGCCCCAGCTCAGGCTCTGGCCGTAGAACCGCTCCAGACCGGCGGGGACGGGCCCGGACGGCGGGTGCGACTCGGTCGTCGGCGCGGGCGCCTCCGGCTTGCCGGTGGACGTGCAGGCGGCCAGCGAGGCCGCGATCAGCACGGATGTCGCAATTGCGGTGATCCGGAGACGACCGGACCTGGCGCTGGGATGAGGGAACACGGTTGGATCGTCCCATCCGGCCGCGGAACTCGAACGCACCACCATCGCGTTGGGTGGTGGAAGGCCGGTCGAGCGAGAGAGAACGGGAGACCAGGGGTGGCAGCACTGATCAGCCGGGTGGGCAAGAAGCTCCGCCGGATCATCCAGCGGCCGGGCAGCGTCGAGCTGACCCGCTACGAAGCACTGCTGCCCGCGGTCGAGAAGCTCGAACCCGAGCTCGAGAAGCTCTCCGACGAGGAGCTGACCGAGCGGGCGGGCAAGCTCCGCGAGAAGCTGAAGGACACCGCCTTCGGCGACGACCAGCTGGTCGAGGTGTGCGCGCTGGGCCGCGAGGCCGCCCGGCGGGCGCTCGGCGAGCGCGCGTTCGACGTCCAGGTCCTCGGCACGATGGGCCTGCTCAGCAAGCACGTCGTGCAGATGGAGACCGGCGAGGGCAAGACGCTCGCCGGGGCGCTGGCCGCGGCCGGCTACGCGATCCGCGGGAAGCGCGTGCACGTCGTCACGGTCAACGACTACCTGGCCCGGCGCGACGCGGAGTGGATGGGCCCGGTGTACGCCCTGCTCGGCGTGTCGGTCGGGTGGGTCGAGCCCTCGCACTCCCGCGAGGAACGCCGCGAGGCCTACGCCAAGGACGTCACGTACGGCGCCGTCGCCGAGATCGGCTTCGACGTGCTGCGCGACCGGCTGGTGACTTCGGTCGACGACCTGGTCCAGCCCGACCCCGAGGTCGCGATCGTCGACGAGGCGGACTCGGTGCTGGTCGACGAGGCCCGCGTCCCGCTGGTGATGGCCGGTTCGATCGACCACACCGACGCCGACGAAGAGGTCGCGAAGGTCGTCCGGCGGCTGCGGCTCAACCTGCACTACGAGACCGACAGCGAGGGCCGCAACGCCTGGCTGACCGACGCCGGCGCGTCCGTCGTCGCGAAGTCGCTCGGCCTGGAGGTCGACGACCTCTACGGCGAGACGGCGTCGGACCGGCTGCCCGCGGTGAACGTCGCCCTGCACGCGCACGCGCTGCTCACCCGCGACGTCGACTACCTCGTCCGCGACGGCAAGGTGCAGCTCATCAACGCCGCCCGCGGCCGCGTCGCCGAGCTGCAGCGCTGGCCGGACGGCCTGCAGGCGGCCGTCGAGGCGAAGGAGCAGGTCACCGCGACCGACCGCGGCGAGATCCTGGACTCGATCACCGTCCAGGCGCTGCTGGCACGCTACCCCGAGGTCGCCGGCATGACCGGCACCGCGGTCGCCGTCGCCGAGCAGCTGCGCGAGTTCTACGAGCTCGAGGTCGCGGTCATCCCGCCGAACACGCCGAACATCCGCGAGGACCTCGAAGACCGGATCTTCGCGTCGCCGTCGCAGAAGCTGCGGGCGATCGAAGAAGAGATCCGCACGGTGCACGAGACCGGGCGGCCGATCCTCGTCGGCACCCAGGACGTCGCCGAGTCCGAAGAGCTGGCCGAGAAGCTGGCGAAGGTCGACCTCGAGTGCGTCGTGCTCAACGCGCGCAACGACGCCGAAGAGGCCGCGATCATCGCCGAGGCCGGCAAGAAGGGCGCGGTCACCGTGTCCACGCAGATGGCGGGCCGCGGTACCGACATCCGGCTGGGCGGCACCGACGGCGCGAACCGCGACGAGGTCGTCGAACTGGGCGGGCTGCACGTCATCGGCACCGCGCGGTACCCGTCGAGCCGGCTCGACGGCCAGCTGCGCGGCCGCTCCGGCCGGCAGGGCGACCCGGGCAGCGCGATCTTCTTCGCGAGCCTGAACGACGAGCTCGTGCTGTCGAACGCGCCGGACGTGCCCGAGGGCATCGTCGATGACGAAGAGACCGGCGAGATCACCGACAGCGCGGCGCTGCGGCAGCTCAACCACGCCCAGCGCGTCGCCGAGGGCGTCGACCTGGAGATCCACCGCAACACGTGGCGCTACACCCGGCTGATCGAGCGGCAGCGCCGTGACCTGCTGGTGCACCGCGACAAGGTGCTTCGCACCGCGTACGCGGCGGAGCAGCTGGAGAAGGCGCACCCGGAGAAGTTCGGCGAGCTGAAGGAAAAGCTCGACGACCAGGACAAGCTCGAGCAGATGTGCCGCGAGGTGCTGCTGTTCCACGTCGACCAGTTGTGGTCCGACCACCTGGCGTTCCTGACCGACGTCCGCGAGAGCATCCACCTCCGGGCGCTGGCGCGGGAAACGCCGCTGGACGAGTTCCACCGCGCGGCGATCCCGGAGTTCCACAAGATCATCAACGAGGCCAACACGCGGGCGGCGAAGACGCTCGAAGAGGCCGAGCTGACCGACGAGGGCATCGACCTGGGCGAGGCCGGCGTCCGGCGGGCGAACACGACGTGGACCTACCTGGTGCACGACAACCCGTTCGATTCCGACTTCGAGCAGACCATCAAGAAGGTCCGGAGCATGATCAAGCGCAAGTAGTCTTCTTCGCCGAAGCCGGGGGTCTCCGTTCGCGGAGGCCCCCGGTTCGCGTTTCAGGACGGCACGGTGATCCCGGAGATGCAGTAGGCCTGCTGGATGCGCTGCACCCGCAGCTCCCCCTGCACCGGCTCGCGCCCGATCGTGCCCGTCAGCGGGACGCGGATCTCGTCCGCTCCGGCCCGGCTCGGCGCGCCCGCGCTGAGCTGCGCGTTGCGGCTGCCGAGCGTCCTCACCGCACTGGCGACGACGCCCTCCGCGGACGCGCACGCCGCTTGGCGGGCCCCCGTCGCGTCGTCGCCCAGGACGGCGAGGATGAACTTGCCCGCGACGACGCTGCCCGAGTCGAGGTCGAGCGGAGGTCCGTCGGTGCCGCGCGAAGCCGGCCGGTCGTCGGGGACGAGGAAGCCCGGCGCGAAGAAGCCCGTGATCACGAAGACCACCACGAGCAGGAAGCCGACGCCGCCCGCGATCAGGCCGATGAGCAGGCCGTTGCCCTTCTTCGGCGACATCCCGCCGTACTGCTGCGGAGAGCCCGGCGGCGGGTAGCCCGGGTACTGCTGGTGCGGGTACTGGCCCGGCTGCTGCGGCGGGTACGTCACGGGTCTCCTTGTCCGGTTGGTCCGGTCGGCGGCAACCTGCTCGCGGCCGGAAACCGGCCGTGGCGTTTCGCCCACATTCGCTCGGCTGAGCGGGTGGCCGTGCGTCAGAATGGCCGTATGCCGCAACTGCGCATCGCGCTCGCCCAGGTCAACCCCACCGTCGGTGACCTCGACGGCAACGCCGACCTGCACGTCGCCTGGACCCGCCGGGCCGCCGAAGCCGGCGCCCACGTCGTCGTCTTCCCCGAGATGTCCCTGACCGGTTATCCCGTCGAGGACCTTTCGCTGCGCAAGACCTTCGCCGCCGCTTCCCGGCAGGGCGTCGAGTCGCTGGCGCGCCGCCTCGACGAGGCCGGCTGCGGCGAAGTGCTGACCTACATCGGCTACCTCGACCTCGACGAAGTCGGCCCGCGCGACGCGGCGGCGGCGCTCTACCGCGGCGAGGTCGTCGCGCGGCAGTTCAAGCACCACCTCCCGAACTACGGCGTGTTCGACGAGCACCGCTGGTTCAAGCCGGGCACCGAACTCGACGTCGTCCGGTTCCACGGGCTCGACATCGGCATGGTCATCTGCGAGGACATCTGGCAGGACGGTGGCCCGATCTCGGCGCTGGGCCGCGCCGGCGTCGACCTCGTGGTGGCGCCGAACGCGTCGCCGTACGAGCGGTCGAAGGACGAGCAGCGGCTGCCGCTCATCGCGCGCCGCGCCGCCGAAGCAGGCGCCCCGCTGGTCTACACCAACCAGGTCGGCGGCCAGGACGACCTCGTCTTCGACGGAGACTCGCTCGTCGTCCGCGCCGACGGCACGGTGCTGGCGCGCGCGCCCCAGTTCGTCGAGCACCTGCTCGTGCTGGACATGGACCTCACCGCGGGCGGCCACGCCGGCGACGGCGAACTCGACGGCCTGCACGTCCGGCGCCGGGTGCTGAGCTCGGACCCGCTGCCCGCCTACGAGCCGACCGCCGAGCCGGTGATCAGCGAGCCGCTGTCGGACGAGGCCGAGGTGTGGTCGGCGCTGGTCGTCGGGCTGCGGGACTACGTGCACAAGAACGGGTTCACGTCGGTGACGTTCGGGTTCTCCGGCGGCATCGACTCGGCGGTCTGCGCGTCGCTGGCCGCCGATGCTTTGGGCGGCGACAACGTCTACGGCGTCTCGATGCCGTCGCAGTACTCGTCGGGCCACTCGAAGGACGACGCGGCCGACCTCGCGCGGCGCATCGGGGCGCACTACCGCGTCGAGCCGGTCGAGGACATGGTCCGGGTGTACGTCGAGCAGCTTTCCCTGACGGGCCTGGCCGAGGAGAACATCCAGGCGCGGACGCGGGGCATGCTCCTGATGGCACTGTCCAACCTGGACGGTCATCTGGTGCTGGCCACCGGCAACAAGACCGAGCTGGCGGTCGGGTACTCCACGATCTACGGCGACGCGGTCGGCGCGTTCGCCCCGATCAAGGACGTCTTCAAGACGCACGTGTGGCAGCTGGCGCGGTGGCGCAACGCCGAAGCCGTCAAGCGCGGTGAAACGCCGCCGATTCCGGAGAACTCGATCTCGAAGCCGCCGTCGGCCGAGCTGCGGCCGGGCCAGATGGACTCCGACTCGCTGCCGGACTACGCGCTGCTCGACGACATCCTCGACGACTACGTCGAGGGCGACCGCGGCTACGCGGACCTCGTTTCGGCGGGGTTCGAGCCGGAGACGATCGACCGCGTGGTGCGGATGGTCGACAAGGCCGAGTACAAGCGGCGCCAGTACCCGCCGGGCACGAAGATCACGTTCAAGGCGTTCGGCCGGGACCGGCGGCTGCCGATGACCAACCTGTGGCGCGAGGGCAAGGCCTAGCTGAGCGCGACCTGACGGCCTTCCGGGGTCCGGAGGGCGGCGGTCAGGCCCGCCTTGTCCGCGCGGCGGACCAGCAGTTCGAGGCCGAGCGCGTCCGTCACCGCGAGGACCGAGTCCGGGTCCGGGTGCGTGCCCGTCACCATCAGCAGCGGCAGGGACGGCAGGCCGCGCGTCGTCGGGTGCGGGGTGCTGCCCCAGTCGATGAGGAACGGGTGGAGCGTGCCCGGGGTGCTCGGCGGGGTCAGGCGCCAGCGCAGCAGTTCGCCGTCGCCGGTTTCGCGGGACATCTCCCGCGCGTCGCCCGGGTCGAAGCCGTGGGCGCGGGCGTTCTCGATCGTCGTGTCGAG
This sequence comes from Amycolatopsis sp. NPDC051106, assembly GCF_040682775.1. Classification (NCBI taxonomy): domain Bacteria; kingdom Bacillati; phylum Actinomycetota; class Actinomycetes; order Pseudonocardiales; family Pseudonocardiaceae; genus Amycolatopsis; species Amycolatopsis sp. NPDC051106. The sequence continues at coordinate 13,716 of NZ_JBFBBQ010000030.1, forward strand.
GTCCGTGGTGCGGACCGCCCACGCGACGAGCGCGGGCTCGGTGAGGTCGTCGATGCCGAACGGCCGGGGCGTTTCGGGCTCCGGTTGCGCCGGGTCCGGGCCGATCACCTCCAGGTACATCCCGGCGCCGAGGTCGGCGAGGTGGTTGGCGGTGCCGACGCCGACGTGGCTGCCGCCGGGCGCGGGCGTGACCCCGGTGAGTTCGGTGACGCGGGCGACGGCCTCGGCGAGGTCCGGCCCGGCGTAGACGAGGTGATCGAGCACCGCGCCATCATCCCGCGCCGACGGCGCTCGCCGCATCGACCATTCCGTGGCCGTAGTAGGTCGTGCCTTGCTTTGTCGACTTGCAGACGGTGTCGGGACACGGAAGCGGCTTCGACGTCTCGTAGAGGGCGCGCTTGATCCGTTCGGCGCCCCAGCGCGGGTGCTCGCTCGCGATCAAGGCGGCGACGCCGCTCGCGTGGGGTGCGGCCATCGACGTCCCGCTCGCCGAGCGGTATTCGCCGTTCGGCCAGGTCGACCAGACGCGCGCGCCGGGGGCCGCGACGCTGATCCGCGTCGCCGAGTAGTTGGAGAAGCTCGCTTTCAGCGCGTTTTCGTCGAGCGCACCGGTGCCGACGACGCCGGGCAGCTCGTGCGGCAGGCGGGTGCACGTCGGGTCGATCGGGCGTTCCACCGGGATGCCGTCGGCCGGGCTCTCGCGGTCGACCGAGCGCGTGTCGAGGTTGATCCCGGCGTTGCCGGCGGAGGCGACCACGAGGACGTCGCGACGCTGGGCGTAGGCGACCGCGCGGCCGACGGCGAGCTTGGCCGCGGCCTGGTCGGGCTGGTCGTCGCAGTTGTAGCGCCACGGGATCGAGCGGTAGCTGTTGTTGGTGATCGCGAAGCCGTGTTCGGCGGCCCAGACGAACCCGCAGACCATGCTTTCGGCCGTCTCGGTGTCGTCGAGCTCGGCGAGCTTCACGGCGGCGATCCGGACTCCGGGTGCGACGCCGACGACGCCGGATCCGTTGCGGGCCGCGGCGATCGTGCCCGCGACGTGCGTGCCGTGGCCGTCGAGCGTCGGCCGCCAGGCGCCGGGGCTGCGGTCGGCCCAGCCGGAAAGGCAGGACACGGAGTCCTTCGCGTCGAAGGCCGGTTTCAGGTCCGGGTGGGTGTCGTCGACGCCGACGTCGAGCACGCCGACGACGGTGCGCCTGCTGCCTTCGGTGACCTTGTGCGCTTCGGGCAGGTGCAGCGCCGGGACGTCCCACGCGGTGCCCTCGGACGGGACCTGGCCGGAGTTCGGCGAGTTCGGCCCGGTGTAGCGGACGTCCTTGCGGGGCGCGAAGAACTCCTTCGGGATCTTCGCGGTGCGCGTCGCGCCGACGGCGTCGATGCCAGGTGTCCTTCGGACCTTCGCGGCGAAGTCGTCCTTCGCCGTGTACGCGACCACGACGCCGATCTGCGGGTAGCTCGCGACGACCGTGCCGCCCGCTTGGTGGACGGTCCATTCGGCCCACCCCGTGTTGTGGGCGACGACGACGTGCGGCATGACGAGCGGGTCCGCTGTCGCTGTCGCGGGGGTCATGACGCCGAGCAAGACCGCTGCCACCAGGATCGCGCGTCGCACCGACAGCCTCCTCGAACTCGGCAAACCACCCAAAGCGAACCTAGCGATCAATCGTCTCCGCGGTACCCCTCTTCGGTCGTAGGCTGATCGCATGACAACGGGGTTCACGGTGTTCGACACGGCGCTGGGGCCGTGCGGGCTGGCGTGGCGGGACGACGTCGTGACCGGGACGTCGCTGCCCGACGGCGCCGCGGCTGGCCTGCGCGCCCGGCTGGCTCAGCGGTTCCCGGACGCCGTCGAGGGCCCGCCGCCGGCACCGGTGCGAGTGGCGGTCGACGGGATCGTCGCACTGCTGACCGGCGCACGTGAGGACCTGGCTTCGGTCCGGCTGGACTTCACGGGCGTCCCGGAGTTCAACCGCCGCGCGTACGAGATCGCGCGGACGATCCCGCCGGGCAAGACCCTGACGTACGGCGACATCGCGCACCGGCTGGGCATGCCGGGGTCGGCGCAGGCGGTCGGGCAGGCGATGGGGAACAACCCGTTCCCGATCGTGGTGCCGTGTCACCGGGTCATGGCGGCGGGTGGGAAGGACGGCGGGTTTTCGGCGCGGGGCGGGGTCGCGACGAAGCGCCGGATGCTCGTGATCGAAGGCGCGCTGGCGGACGAGCCGACCCTGTTCTGACCCGAACCGTGCGCGGAAGGGTCGACACACGTGATCCGGGAGTCGACACGGCCCGGCGGACGTCGCCGCCGGGCCGGGGCCGGGTCGCGAACGGACGACACGCGTACCTGGAGGGTCGGTTCGCGTACCTGGAGGGTCGGCTCGCGTACCCAGGCGGTCGGCTTGGGGGTCAGGCGGGGTGGGGTGGGGTCCAGGGCTTGATCCACGGGGTCTCCGGCCAGCCCTCCGCCGCCGCCATCAGGGGGATCGCCGTGCCGCCGTCGACGTGCTCGCGGATGATGTCCGCGTGGCCCGCGTGGCGGGCCGTCTCCTCGATCAGGTGCAGCAGGACCCAGCGGACCGACCACGCCTCGACGTCCTGCGGGTACCAGGGCACGCCCTTCGGCACCGGGACCGCCTGGCCGAGGTCCTCGATCCCCGCGATCACCTCCGCCGTGCGGGCCGCGACCTCGTCGTAGCGGGCCAAGACGCCGGCCAGCGTCTCCGACGGCCCCAGGCTGTACGCGTCCTGGTACTCGGCCATCGCCTGGTCGAACGGCTTCTGCGGCAACCGCAGCAGGATGTCGATCCAGCCGTCCTCCGTCGACGCCACGTGCTTGACCAGGCCGCCCACCGACAGCGAGCTCTTCGTCGGCGTGAGCCGGGCCTGCTCGTCCGTCAGCCCGTGGGCCGCCACCTTCAGCACGTGCCGCTGCTGCTCCAGGTACCGCAGCAGCCCGTCACGCTCGTCGGCCACCGGGGGCACGTTTCCCGCCATCGAGATCAGCTCCTTCGCGTTCGTTGCCGGGATCGTCCCACCTCCCCCCGACAATTCGGGCGCAAGACGCTGCTGGAGCTGCTCAGCCGCCTCGAGGCGCATGCCGGGGCGCGGGCTTGATGAAGGCGTACGCCCCGCCGAGACCGTAGAGGACCGCGCGCACCCCCTGCTCGACCCGGCTGACCACGCCTTCGGCGGTGTCCAGCTGCCGCGCGAGCACGAGGGCGGCCCAGGTGACCAGCACGACCACGAGCCCGGCGACGGCGAGCGCGCGCCAGCCCGGCGGCCACCACAGGATCAGGCTGACCACGCCGACCGTGAGCACGACGGTCGCCAGCGACGAGAGCACGACGCTCTGCTCCGGGTAGGCGGCCTGCAGCAGCGCGACCAGGCCGAACACGCTGACCGAGATCGAGCTGAGCCGCGCCGTCCACTGGACCGGGCCGAGCCGGTGCAGCGGCGGCCCGGCGAGCAGGAAGGCGACCCCCGAGACGGCCAGCAGCACGCGGAACACCGGCGGACCGCTCAGCAGCGCCTCGACCGGGTCGTGCACCGGCGAGACGCCCGTCGGCAGGAAGAATTCCAGCAGCCATGCCGAATACGCCAGCACGGCCAGTCCCATGAGGAGGGCCGAGGCGATCCGAGCCGTGCGCACGTGGCACACATTAAGCGACCCGGGCCCCCTGGGCCGCATCACCGTGATCAGATCGATCGAAGCGTTATGCCTGCGGTCGGACGAAGGGAAAGAGGACCGTCTGGCGGATGGAGGCTCCGGTGAGCATCATCAGCAGCCGGTCGACGCCCAGGCCGAGCCCGCCGGTGGGCGGCATGCCGTGCTCGAGGGCCAGCAGAAAATCGTCGTCCAGCTCCATCGCTTCGACGTCGCCGCTCGCCGCCCGCAGCGACTGCGCCTCCAGCCGCCGCCGCTGCTCGATCGGGTCGGTCAGCTCGGTGTAGGCGGTGCCGACCTCGGAGCCGAACGCGATGAGGTCCCAGCGCTCGGCCAGCCGCGGGTCCTCGCGGTGCTGGCGGGTGAGCGGCGAGACGTCGGTCGGGTAGTCCGTGTAGAAGGTCGGCAGCACGGTCGCGCCCTCGACGAGGTGCTCGAACGCCTTGAGCACGAGGTCGCCGTGGCTCGGGTCCTCCCCCACCGGCACGCCCGCGGCGAGGCACAGCCGGCGCAGGTCCGCCACCGAAGTCCCCGAATCGACCCGCTCCCCGAGGGCCGCCGAAACGGCGTCGTGCACGGTGATCACCGGCCAGTCGCCGGAGATGTCGTGCTCGACGACCTTGCCGTCCGCATCGGGCCTGCGCACGACCTGGGCGCCGTACGCCGCTTCGGCCGCGTGCTGGACGAGCTCACGCGTCAGCGTCCGCATCGTGTCGTAGTCCGCGTACGCCTGGTACGCCTCGAGCATCGTGAACTCGGGGTTGTGCGTCGCGTCGACGCCTTCGTTGCGGAAGTTCCGGTTCAGCTCGAAGACGCGCTCGACGCCGGCGACGCACAGCCGCTTCAGGTACAGCTCGGGGGCGATCCGCAGGTACATCCGCATGTCGTAGGCGTTGATGTGCGTGACGAACGGCCGGGCGTTGGCGCCGCCGTGGACCGTCTGCAGCATCGGGGTCTCGACCTCGAGGTAGTCGGCGTGGTGCAGCCGCTCGCGCACCGCGCGGACCACTGTGGACCGCAGGCGCAGCATCGCCGTCGAGTCGGGGTTGACCGCGAGGTCGAGGTAGCGCTGCCGCACCCGCGTCTCGGGGTCGGTGAGCCCCTTCCGCTTGTCCGGCAACGGGTGCAGGCACTTCGCGGTGACCGTCCACTCGTCGACGAGGACCGAGAGCTCGCCCCGCTTCGACGTCACGACCTGGCCGCTCACGCCGACGTGGTCGCCGAGGTCGACGCCGGTCCGCCAGCCCGTGAGGTCGAGCTCGCCGGCCTCCAGCATCAGCTGGATCTCGCCGCTGAAGTCCTTGACGCGCGCGAAGCACAGCCCGCCGAGCGTGCGCATCGCCAGCACGCGCCCGGCGATCCGGACGCGGTGGCCGGTCGCGCTGTCCGGCCGCAGGTCGCCGAACTTCGCCACGACGTCGCCGATGTGGTCGTCCCGGCGGAACCCGACCGGGTACGGGTCGATGCCGGCCTCGCGCAGCTTGGCGAGCTTGGCCATGCGGACGCGTACCTGCTCCGGCCGCCGCGCCTGCTTCGCCGCCGGGACCGCCGCGGACTCCTCGATCTCCCGGACGCGCGCGACGAAGTCGTCGCCGACCGTCTCGAGCCGCAGCGCCCGCGACCGTCCGGTCGGGACGAACCCTTCGAGCGCGCCCGCGACGATGCCGACGCGCGGGAGGCGGCGCGCGGAGGAGTAGCAGAGGAACCGCGGCTCCCAGTCCGGCCCGTACTTGGCGTTGGACCGGTACAGCGACTCCAGCTGGAAGAACCGCGACGCGAGGCTGAGGACACCGCGCCACGCCCGCAGCACCGGGCCGGCGCCGATCCGCTCGCCCTCGGAGAAGACCGCGCGGAACATCGCGAAGTTGAGCGAGATGCGCTGCGCGCCCAGGTGCTGCCCGGCCGCGACGACCTCGGCGATCATGAACTCGTTGAGGCCGTTCTCCGCGTCGCGATCGCGGCGCATGAGGTCCAGGGAGAGGCCCCGCCGGCCCCACGGGACGAACGACAGCAGGCCGCGCAGCTCGCCGTGGGCGTCGTAGGCCTCGACCATGACGCTGCGGCCGTCGCTCGGGTCGCCGAGCCGGCCCAGCGCCATCGAGAAGCCGCGTTCGGTCTCGGCGCCGCGCCAGGCCTGGGCGCGGGCGAGCAGCTCGGCCATCTCGTCGTCGGGGATTTCGCTGTGGCGGCGGACCTGCGAGGTGTACCCGACGCGCTGGATGCGCTTGACGGCCTGGCGCACCGAGCGCCGTTCCGGCCCGGCGAGGCTGAACTCGCGGATGTCGAGCACCGCTTCGTCGCCGATCTCCAGGGCGCGCAGGCCGGCGTCGGTGTACGCCTTCGCGCCGCGCTCGCTCGCCCCGAGCACGCCGGGTGTCCAGCCGTACGTGCGTGTCTCGTCGAGCCACGCGCGGACGGCGTCCGGCCACGCCTCGGGATCGCCGATCGGGTCGGCGCTGGCGACGCTGGTGCCGCCGAGCACGCGGTAGGTCACCGCCGCACGGCCGTTCGGCGAGAAGACGACGCTCTTGTCGCGCCGGGTGGCGAAGTAGCCGAGGGAGTCGTCTTCGCCGTGCTGGGCGAGCAGCCGGCGCACGCGAAGCTCTTCTTCGTCCGTCCGCAGGCGACGGCTGCGGACGCCGCGGAAGAGCATGTACAACGCGGCGGTGGCGACGGCCGTCGCGCTCAGATCGATGAGCACGTCCAGCCAGGCCGGCCCTTCGCCGACGCCGATGCGGCGCAGCTGCAGGTTCTCACCGGTGGCGTGGTTGACGACCCAGGCGAAGCGCTCCCACGAGTCGCCGAGGTGGCCGGGAAACGCTTCCGCCAGTCCCCAGCCGACCAGGATGACGGCCACCAGCCCGCCGAAGAGCATGGCCAGGCCGTCGCGCCAGGCGCTCGGCGCGAGCCGGGCCGGGAACGCCCTGCGCAGCGCGAGCAGGAAGAAGATCAGCGCGACCGACAGCACGTCGGCCACGGTGAGGGCCCACAGCTGGACCGGGATGTGCCGGACCTGCTTCGACCCCAGCGAGAGCAGTTCGGGCGACCACAGCAGCGTCGCCTGCAGGGCGAGGGTGAGCACCAGCCCGACGACCTGGAACAGCACCAGCGTGTACAGCGCGGCCTTCTTGCGGCGGCGCAGCGCGGCCCCCAGCACCACCAGCAGCAGCACCATCACCAGGCTCGCGCTGGTCGGCACGCTCAGGCTCGAGAAGGCCATGTCGATGCCGTTGAGCAGGTGCCCGTGCGGGCCGTTGGTGAACAGGAGCAGCACCGAGAAGACCGCGGCCAGCTGGACCACGGTCGCGACGATGCCGCCCGCTTTCGCCTTCCAGGCGGGGAGGCGCGGGCGTGTGCTCGCGAGGGTTCCCATCGTTGCTTTCGTCGCCTTTCGCGGCCGGTCGGTCGTCATGCCGTCTTCTTGACGTGAGTGAACACAGGTTGGTTGTCCCCCGGCATCAACCTGAAGGCTGACGCCCCCTGCTACCCGGGGGTGTGAAGCTGGTCGCACGGGGTTGGGGCCGGTCCGGGGGCGTGTCACGCTTTGAGACGCCTCTGCTCCACGACCCGGGGACCTCACCGAGGCCTCGAGGGAAGGACGGTCGACGACGATGTCTGCCAGCGCCGAAGAACCCGCCCCCTACGGCACCGGACCCGCCGCCAAACCGGCGCCGGGCCGGAAGGTCCGCGTCCACCACCTGCGCGAGCTCAAGGAACGCGGCGAGCCGTGGCCCATGCTCACCGCGTACGACATGTACACCGCCGCGCTGTTCGACGAGGCCGGGATCCCCGTGCTGCTCGTCGGCGACTCCGCGGCCAACAACGTCTTCGGCTACGATACCTCGCTGCCGGTGACGGTCGACGAGCTGCTGCCGCTGGTCCGGGCGGTCACGCGGTCGGTCAAGCGGGCCCTCGTGGTCGCCGACCTGCCGTTCGGCTCCTACCAGCTCTCGCCGCAGCAGGCGCTGGAGACGTCGGTGCGATTCATGAAGGAGGGCCGCGCGCACGCCGTGAAGCTCGAAGGCGGCCGGCGGTTCGCCGCGCACGTCGAGGCGCTGACGTCGGCCGGCGTGCCGGTGATGGGCCACATCGGCTTCACCCCGCAGAGTGAACACAACCTCGGCGGCTACCGGGTGCAGGGGCGCGGCGAAGCGGCGGACGTGCTGCTCGCCGACGCGCTGGCGCTGCAGGAGGCCGGGGCGTTCGCGGTGGTCATGGAGATGGTGCCCGCCGAAGCCGCGAAGCGCGTCACGGCGGAGCTGAAGATCCCGACGGTCGGCATCGGCGCCGGTCCGGACTGCGACGCCCAGGTGCTCGTCTGGCAGGACATGGCCGGGCTGCGGCGCGGGAAGGCACCGCGGTTCGTCAAGCGGTACGCCGACGTCGCGACGGTGCTGCAGGACGCGGCGACGGCGTTCGCGGAGGACGTCCGCCGCGGCGAGTTCCCGGCGCCGGAACACACTTTCCACGACTGACCTCGAGCGCCCCAATGTGGCCTTCGGTGCGTTGAACGCACCGAAGGGCCCCTTGGGTGCGTTCAACGCAACCAAGGCCACATTGGGGCGCTGGGGAACCCTCCTCACCGGCGCTTGAACCGTTCTTCCAGCGCCGGGTCCTTTTCCCACCACAACCCCGATGTCGAGGCGGCGCCCGAAGCGGCTTCTTCGTCCAGCTGGACGTCGATCTGCTTCGCGCGCCGCTCGTCGTCGCGGGCCCAGCGGACGAACAGCGCCACCACGAACGGCAGCCCCGCGACGTCGCCGCCGATCCACAGGACGCCCGCGCCGATGATCTGGTCCGTGCGCGGATCCGGCCCCCGCCCCGGGTGCGCGGCCGCGTAGTGCGCCGGCGCCAGCAGCGGGCCGAGCCACAGCACCAGGCCGAGCGCGCCGTCGAAGATCACCTCCGTGAACGCGATCCACACCGAGACCAGGTGCGGGTCGCGCCGCGGGGTCGGGTCGAGCCCCAGCCGGGTCCAGAAGTAGACGAACCCCGCGAGCACGAGCGCGAGCCGGACCAGGCCGTTGGCGAGCGGGGACCGCAGGGTGAGGTCGTAGAGCGGGGTCAGGTAGAGCACCAGCACCGGCACGACCAGCGTGAGCGTGACGACCGGCGGGAACGTCAGCGCCCGCGCCGCCTTGCCGCGGCCGTGCCTGCGCAGCCACCGGGCGGCGATGGTGTCGAGCAGCAGCCGGATGGGTGAGCCCAGCGCCAGCAGCAGGGGCGTGATCATGAGCAACGTCGTGGTCTGGACCGCCCGGACCCAGAAGAACGTCGTGTCGTAGACGGCCAGCGGCGAGCAGGTGACGAGCACGATCGTGACCAGGCCGGCGAGGAACGCCGCCGTGCGGCCCGGCGGCCAGTCGCGGCCGTGGGCGGCGCGCACGTAGAGCGCGCCGAGGACGAGCACGGCGAGGACCGCCGGGGCGTCGAACGTCAGCGGCACGTCAGACCGCGAAGAAGATCAGGCTGCCGATTCCGGCAACGACGCAGTAAATGGCGAACGGGGTCAACGTGCGCGTTTCGAAGTAACCGGTGAGGAACCGGACAGAAATGTACGAAGCGACCCCGGCGACGACGCTGCCGACGAGGGCCGGCCCGAGCGACGCGTGGTTCTCCGGGGCGAACAGCGTCGGCAGCTTCAGCACGCCCGCAGCGAGGATCACCGGCGTGGCGAGGAGGAACGCGAAGCGCGCGGCGTCCTCGTGGCCGAGCCCGCGGCGCAGTCCGGCGACCATCGTGATCCCCGAGCGGCTGATGCCCGGCAGCAGCGCGAGGATCTGCGCGGCGCCGATCAAGACCGCCTCGCCGACCCGCAGCTTCGCCAGCCGGACGTCGGTCCGCTCGTCGACCGAAACCGCCCGCATGACCAGGGTTTCCTCGGTCGAGAAGTCCACAGTGTCCTCGTCCGCCGAAGGCTTCTTCCGGGAGAACTTCTCGGCGGCGTAAAGGACTCCGCCGTTGAGCGCCAGGAAGATCGCCGACGGCACCGGCTTGCCGAGGTAGTCGCGCAACAGGCTTTCGAAGAGCAGACCGGCAAGGCCGACCGGGATCGTGGCGAGCACGAGCAGCCACGCCAGCCGCTGGTCGGGGGTGCGGACCTCGCGGTGGCGCAGCGACGTCCACAGCCCGCCGATGATCCGCACCCAGTCCTTCCGGAAGAACAGCACGAGCGCCAGCGCGGTGGCGACGTGCATCGCGACGAGCACCGCGAGGTACGGCGAATCCTTCCCGATGCTCAGGTCCCGCTGCCACGACCCGCCGAGCCAGGCGGGCAGCAGGATGCTGTGGCCGAGACTGGACACCGGAAACAATTCCGACACCCCCTGCAAGGCGCCGACGACAATCGCCTCGAAATAGGTCACCGCGGACATTCCGAGCCTTTCCGTGCCACTTTTCGAAACCCTGACACCGGAACGTACCGGCCCATTCGTTAAGCACCGGCAAGGGGCAGCGCCGCGCTCAGCGTCCTCTCAGCGGACGTTCACGTATATGAACTTCAATCATGTTCTTGACTGACGTTCGGACCTTGGCTTAGCGTTTAGCCCGTCGCCGCCACGACGAAGCTTCGCAACCTCGACGAGGAGGACGGAAATGCGTGTGCGGACCACCGGCCGTCGTGACCACCCCGACGGCGCCGTTCCTCCTCGCCCGGACCTCAGCCGCAGGACGTCCGAGCCCCACTGACTGGGAGCCCGCTCAGCCCGGCGGCGGGGGCGGGCTCCCACCTTTCTTGGTCGTCGTCCCGGCCTCTGGCGGCGGGGTGTCGGGACGGCGACCAGGACCCTCCGGCACAGTGAACGGCATGGACGAGCTCTACCCGCCGATTCCCGCGCGGGCCGAAGGATTCCTCGACGTCGGGGACGGACACCGGATCCGGTGCCAGGAGGCGGGCAACCCGGCCGGGAAGCCGGTCGTGGTGCTGCACGGCGGGCCCGGCAGCGGGATCGCACCCATGGCCCGGCGGCACTTCGACCCCGCGGCCTACCGGATCGTCCTGTTCGACCAGCGCGGGTCGGGACAGTCGACGCCGGGCGCCGAGGACCTCACCGCCAACACCCTGTGGCACCTGGTCTCCGACATGGAGGCCCTGCGCGAGCGGCTCGGCATCGAGCGCTGGCAGCTCTTCGGCGGCTCGTGGGGCGCGACCCTCGCCCTCGCCTACGCGCAGACGCATCCTGCACGCGTCAGCGAAATCATCCTGCGCGGCGTGTTCACCGTGCGGCAGAGCGAACTGGACTGGATCTACCGGGGCGGCGCCGCGAACCTGTTCCCGCGCGAATGGGAGGCCTTCCTCGCCCCGCTCCCCGCTTCGCAGCGGGACGATCCCCTCTCCGCGTACAGCGACCTCCTGAACGACCCGGACGAGGAGGTCCGGCACCGCGCGGCGATCGCGTGGAGCACCTGGGAAGGCGCGACGGTTTCCGTGCAGCCCCAGGAGTCCCTGGTCCGCCAGTACGCGGAACCGGCGTTCGCGCTGACCTTCGCGCGGCTCGCGGTCCACTACTTCCGCCACGGCGCGTGGCTCGAGGACGGCCGGCTGATCCGCGACGCGGGCAAGCTCGCCGGCATCCCGGGTGTGATCGTGCAGGGCCGCTACGACGCGGTGTGCCCGCCGGTCACGGCGTACGAGCTGCACCGGGCGTGGCCGGGTTCGGAACTGAAGCTGCTGGAAGGCGCCGGGCACGCCGTGACGGACCCGGGCGTGCTGGCCGCCCTGCGCGCGGCGACGGACTCATTCCGCCAGTAGCACCGCGAAGACCTTCTCGAGCTTGGTCCTGAGCACCGCTTCGCCGGCGCGGGCGAGCTCTGTGCTGCCGATGAGCGTGCGCATCACCCAGAAGCCGGCGATCACCGCGAGCACCAGCGCGGGGCCCTCGGCGTTCTTCCCGGCCGGGAGGACGTCGGTGAGGTGCTTCTCGACGTGCCGCTCGATGCCCGCGCGCAGGATCTCCGCGGCGCGCGGGTTGGGCGCCGACCGCAGCATCAGCAGGAACGGGTCGAGCCGCCCGGCGTCCGGCGCGGTCCGGCGCACCAGCACGGCCGCGATGTCCGCGGCGAGCGTCGCCGGGTCGTCGGTGAGCACGGTCCGCTCCTTCATCGCGGCTTCGACGACCTCGGCGAAGAGTCCTTCCTTCGAGCCGAAGTAGCGGTTGACGAGCATCGCGGTGACCCCGGCGGACTCGGCGATCTCGCGCACGCCGACGGCGTCGTACCCCGCCCGGGTGAAGGCTTCGAGCGCCGAGTTCAGGATCGCTTCCCGGGTCGCGGCGGCGTTGCGAGGTCTCATGTATACGAGTGTAGACTTAAGCTAAGTCTACAGGTGTATACCTCTTGGGAAGGTGCTTCATGGAACTCGAACTCGCTGGTAAACGCGCTCTCGTCACCGGCTCCAGCGCGGGTCTCGGCGAAGCGATCGCGCGGTTGCTGGCCGCCGAGGGCGCTTCGGTGGTCGTCCACGGCCGGGACGCCGGCCGCGCTTCGCGGGTCGCTTCGTCGATCGGCGCGGCGGGCGTCGCGATCGGCGACTTGTCGACCGACGCCGGTGCGGACGCCGTCGCCGCCACGGCCGGCGACGTCGACATCCTGGTCAACAACGCCGGCTCGTACGACCACCTGGGGTGGACCGACGCGACGACGGAGATCTGGGCGTCGACCTACGAAGCAAACGTCGTGTCGGCGGTCCGGATGATCCACCGGTTCGTCCCGGGCATGCGCTCGCGCGGCTGGGGCCGGGTGGTCCAGATCGGCGGCGGGCTGGCGATCCAGCCGATGGCGATGCAGCCGCACTACACGGCGACGCTGGCGGCGCGGCACAACCTGGCGGTGTCCCTGGCGCGGGAGCTGGCGGGGACGGGCGTGACGTCGAACGTGGTGTCCCCGGGCGCGATCCTCGTCGACTCGGTGCGCGAGCTGCTGACCTCGATCGCCCCGGAACACGGCTGGGGCACGTCGTGGGCGGACATCGAACGCCGGGCGGCCCAGGACCTGGTCCCGAACGACGTCGGCAGGCTGGGCCGCCCGGAGGAGATCGCGGCCGCGGTGGGCTACCTGGTGAGCCCGGCGGCGGCCTACGTCAGCGGCGCGACGATCCGCGTGGACGGCGGCACGATCCGGTCGGTGCACTAGAGCCGCCCGCCGGACGCCGTGTCGCCGGACAGGCGCTGGGCCAGGTACACCGGGACCGTCGACACCACGATCAGCACCGCCGCCACCACGTTGACGATCGGGGCCTGGTTGGGCCGGAACAGGTTGTTGTAGATCCAGATCGGCAGCGTCTCCATGCCCGTGCCCAGGGTGAACGTCGTCACGATGATCTCGTCGAACGACAGCGCGAACGCCAGCAGGCTGCCGGCCAGCAACGCCGACCGCAGCATCGGGAACGTCACCAGCCGGAACGTCGTGAACCCGGTCGCGCCGAGGTCCATCGACGCTTCCTCGAGGTTGCCGCCCATCCGGCGCAGCCGCGCGACGACGTTGTTGAACACCACCACGATGCAGAACGTCGCGTGCGCGATGATCGCCGTCAGCAGGCCGAGGTCGATGCCCAGGATGGTGCGGAACGCGTTGTTCAGCGCGATGCCCGTGACGATCCCGGGCAACGCGATCGGCAGGATGATCAGCAGCGACACCGGGTTGCGCCCGAAGAACCGGTAGCGCTGCAACGCGAACGCCGCCATCGTGCCGAGCACCAGCGCGATCGCCGTGGCAGCCAGTCCCGCTTCCACGCTCGTCCACAACGCGTTCAACGCGCCTTCGTTCGACGAAGCGCGGCTCCACCACTCCAGCGTGAACCGGGTCGGCGGGAAGCCGAACGTCGTGTCCGCGTTGAACGAGTTGAGCAGCACCACCAGCAACGGGAAGTAGATCACCGCCAGGCCGAGCCCCAGCGCCGTCCACAGCACCACCCGGGAGGTACGCATGAAAGGCTCCTAGAGGTTGTCCAACGCGCCGGTGCGGCGCACCGCGGCCAGGTAGACGAGCATGATCACGACCGGCACCGTCGCCACCGTCGCCGCGAACGGGAGATTGTTGGCCGCGCCGATGTTGTCGTACACGACGTTGCCGAGCATCTGGGACGTCCCGCCGACGATCTTCACCGCGATGTAGTCACCCAGGGACAGGGAAAACGTGAAGATCGAGCCCGCCACGATCGCCGGGAACGTCAGCGGCAGGATCACCGACCGGAACGTCCGGAACGACTTCGCGCCGAGGTCGCCCGAAGCGTCCACAAGGGAATCCGGCAGCCGGTCCAGGCCCGCGTAGATCGGCAGGATCATGTACGGCAGCCACAGGTACGAGAGGGTGACGATCGTGGCCGTGACGCCGTAGCCCGGCGAAAGCCAGCTCAGGGCGCCGTTGCCGGACAGCATCGACCGCCACGCGTACGCCTTCACCAGGTAGCTCGCCCACAACGGCGTCATCACCGCGATCACCAGGATCCGTTGCGCCCGCGGCGAAGCGAGCTTGGCCATCGCGAACGCCATCGGGAACGCGATGACCGCGTCGATCACCGTCACCAGCGCCGCGATCCCGACCGTGCGGAGGGTGATCGTGCGATAGACCGCGTCGCTGAACAGCGTCTTGAAGTTGTCCAGCGACCACTCGATGGCGATCTGGCCGGTGAACGTGTCCGTGTGCCAGAACGCCGTGACGAACAGAGCGGCCAGCGCGCCCAGGTAGGCCAGGCCGAGCCAGAGCAGCGGGGCCGAGAGCAGGAAGCCCAAGCGCAGCCTGGGCTTCCTGTAGAAGAAGGCCGAGAACGCGGTCATGTCAGCCCTTGATCTCGGTCCAGGCCTTCGTCCACTCGCCGTAGTCCTTGCACTTGACGTCCGTGCGGCCGTCGAGGCACTGCGGGATCGGCGTGGTCCAGTAGGCGATCTTCGACGCGTAGCCCGCGTCGTTGGCGTGGTAGGTGTCGCAGAGCGTCTTGTCCGTCATCTCCGCGCACGCCTTCGTGTTCGCCGGCGCCTCGCCGAAGTACTCGGCGACCTGGGCGTTGACCTTCGGGCTGATGATGTAGTCGAGCCACTTGTACGCGCACGTCTTGTGCGCCGACTTCGCCGCGACCATCCAGGTGTCCGACCACCCGGTCGCGCCTTCGCTCGGCACGGCCGACTCCAGCGGCGCGCCCTCGCCCTTGGTCAGGTTGACCGTGACCTGCCAGGCGGTGCCGACGACGGCGTCGGCGTTCTTCAGCGCCTGCGACTCCTTGAGGTAGTCCGACCAGTACTCGGACACGAGCGGACGCTGCTGCTTGAGCAGGTTCACCGCGGCGGTGAACTGCTTGTCGTCGAGCGAGTACGGGTTCTTGATGCCCAGGTCCGGCTGGTGCGCCATCAGGTACAGCGCGGCGTCGGCGAGGTAGATCGGCGAGTCGTAGGCGATCACCTTGCCCTTGTACGGCGAGTTCGCGTCGAACATCACCGACCACGACGTCGGCGCCGGCGCCACCTTGTCGGTGCGCCAGGTCAGCAGGTTCGCGCCCCAGCCGTGCGGGATGCCGTAGGAGACGCCGCCGACGCTGTTCCACGACTTGTCCTTGAGGAACGGCTGGACGTCGGCGTAGTTCGGCACCAGCGCGGTGTTCACCGGTTCGGCGTCCCCGGAGGCGACCAGCCGCAGCGACGCGTCACCCGAAGCCGAGACGACGTCGTACTGACCGGTCTTCATCAGCGTCACGGCTTCGTCGGAGGTTCCGAACGGCTTGACGTTCACCTTGCAGCCGGTCTGCTGCTCGAACGGCGTGACCCAGTTGACCTTCGGGTCGTTCGAGCCGTTCTCCGCGTAGCCCGGCCAGGCCAGCACGTTCAGCTGTCCTTCCGGCTGGCCGAGCGCCTTGAGCGCCTCCAACTTCGGCGGGGTGAACCCCTGCGCGCCGGGCGGCGCGGCGGAGTTCGTGCCCGATGTGCCACATGCAGCCAACAGCAGGCTGGCGCCGAGGATCCCGGCAAGCCGCGTCTTCCTGTTCTTCATGGCAACCTTTCTGGGAACTACTGGACCTGGAAGCTGTGTTCGTTCCGCCAGCTGAGCCGGACGCGGCCGTCCGCCAAAGCGCCGTCGGTGTTCTGCCGGACGACCGAAAGCTGACCGCCGGCGTCGAGCGCGACGGCGTACCGCACGGTCGCCCCGGCGTAGACGACGTCGGTGACCGTGCCGGTCGCGCTGGTCTCCCCCACCGCCGCGGGCTCGGACAGCTCGCCGTCGATGCGGATCTTCTCCGGCCGGATGCTGAACAGCCCCGGCCGGCCGATCACGGACTCGGCGCCACGCCCGCCCAGCAGGTTGGACGTCCCGACGAACCCGGCGACGAACGCGCTGGCGGGGCGCTCGTAGACCTCTTCCGGCGGCCCGACCTGCTCGATCCTGCCGTCGTTGAACACGGCGATGCGGTCGCTCATGGTGAGCGCTTCGTCCTGGTCGTGGGTGACGAAGACGAACGTGATGCCGACGTCGCGCTGGATCTGCTTGAGTTCCAGCTGCATGGCCTGCCGCAGCTTGAGGTCGAGCGCGCCGAGCGGTTCGTCGAGCAGCAGCACCTTGGGCCGGTTGACCAGCGCGCGGGCGAGCGCGACGCGCTGGCGCTGACCGCCGGACAGCTGCGCGGGCTTGCGCGGGCCGTAGTCCGCCAGCCGGACGGTCTCGAGCGCCTCGAGCGCGCGCTCCCGGCGTTGCTGCTTCGGGACGCGCTTGACGCGCAGGCCGTACTCGACGTTCTGCTGCACGGTCATGTGCGGGAACAGCGCGTAGTCCTGGAACACCGTGTTGACGTCGCGCTCGAAGGGCGCCAGCCGGCTGACGTCCCGGCCGTCGAGCTCGATCGTTCCCTCGGTGGGCAGCTCGAAACCGGCGATCATGCGCAGCACGGTCGTCTTGCCGGAGCCGGACGGGCCGAGCATCGAGAAGAACTCGCCGGGCGGGATGTCGAGGTCGACGCCGTCGACCGCGTGGACGTCACCGAAGTGCTTGCGCAGACCGGAAAGCCGGATGGCCGGCCCGGTGGTCTCGCTCGACGGCGCGGGGTCCTCCCGCGTCTCGGCAGGTGCTTGGTTCGGCATCGCCAGCCTCACAGAGCGCTCATCACGTGCTTGACGCGGGTGTAGTCCTCGAGCCCGTACAGCGAGAGGTCCTTGCCGTAGCCGGACTTCTTGAACCCGCCGTGCGGCATTTCGGCGACCAGCGGGATGTGCGTGTTGATCCAGACACAGCCGAAGTCGAGCTTCGCCGCCAGGCGCATCGCGCGCTGGTGGTCGCGGGTCCAGACCGACGACGCGAGGGCGTACTGGACGCCGTTCGCGGACTTCAGGGCCTCGGCTTCGTCGGAGAACCGCTGGACGGTGATGACCGGGCCGAAGATCTCGTTCTGGCTCATCTCGTCGTCCTGCTTCAGCCCGGAGACGACGGTGGCCTCGTAGAAGTAACCTTCGTCGCCGGCGCGATGGCCTCCACAGTGGACGGTCGCGTGCTCCGGCAGCCGATCGATGAAGCCGGCCACCTTCTCCAGCTGGGCCGCGTTGTTGAGCGGGCCGTACGCGACGTCTTCGTCGTCCGGCTTGCCGGTCTTGGTGCTCCTGGCCTGCCGGGAGAGCGCCGCGACGAAGGTGTCGTGCACCTCGTCGGCGACCAGCACCCGGGTGGCGGCCGTGCAGTCCTGACCCGCGTTGAAGTAGCCCGCGACGGCGATGGCCTCGGCGGCCGCTTCGAGGTCGGCGTCGCCGAAGACGATGACCGGCGCCTTGCCGCCCAGCTCCAGGTGCACGCGCTTGACGTCGTTCGCCGCGCTGCGCGCGACCTCGACGCCGGCGCGGACCGAGCCGGTGATCGACACCATCGCCGGGATGTCGTGCTCGACCAGCGCGCGGCCGGTGTCGCGGTCGCCGCAGACGACGTTGAACACGCCCGGCGGCAGGAACTCGCCGGCGATCTCGGCCAGCAGCAGCGTCGACGCGGGGGTCGTGTCGGACGGCTTGAGCACGACCGTGTTGCCGGCGGCGAGCGCGGGCGCGATCTTCCAGATGGCCATCAGCAGCGGGTAGTTCCACGGCGTGACCTGCGCGCAGACGCCGATCGGCTCGCGGCGGACGAAGGACGTGTGGCCTTCCAGGTACTCGCCCGCGGCCCGGCCTTCGAGCACCCGCGCGGCCCCGGCGAAGAAGCGGACCTGGTCCAGGATCATCGGGATCTCTTCGGCCATGGTCAGCGTGAGCGGCTTGCCGGTGTTCGCCGACTCGACGGCCACGACCTCCTCGGCGCGGGCTTCGAGCGCGTCGGCGAGCTTGAGCAGCGCGAGCTGGCGCTGGGCCGGGGTCGTCGCGCGCCAGGTCTCGAACGCGGTCGCGGCGACCTGCAGCGCATTGTCGACGTCCTCGGGGCCGGCGATCGGCGCGGTGCAGTAGGGGCGCCCGGTGACCGGGTCGACGATCTCCGCCGTCCGGCCCGACTTGGACTCGACGTACGCGCCGCCGACGTAGTGCTTCAGCTCATGCACGGTGACTCCTCGGTGCTGGCGGAGCTAAAACATATAAGTCCATATGTAATAGGACAAGAGGATCAGGCAAGATTGGTGCGAACGGGTACTCGACGGGCGAAGGGTCACGATGCGTCAGGGCATGTCGCACAGCGCGCGGTCCGCCATGTTCGCGCCGCTCGGCCAGGTCGGCCGGGCGGAAGCGGTGGCGGCGCGGCTGGCCGACGCCATCACGCTCGGCCTGCTCGCCGACGCGGAGCAGCTGCCCAGCGAAGCCGATCTCGCCGCGCAGTTCGGCGTCTCGACCGTGACGGTCCGGGAAGCGCTCGTGGCGTTGCGGCAGCAAGGACTGGTCGAGACGCGGCGCGGGCGCAGTGGCGGCAGCTTCGTCCGCGCGCCGGCCAACCCGCCCCCGGACGAGTGGCGCTCGCGGCTGCGCGAAGTGTCGCTGTCGGACCTGCGCGACGTCGGCGACCACTACCTGGCGATCGCCGGGGCCGCCGCGAAGCTGGCCGCCGAACGCAGCTCACCCGAGGACGTCGCCCGGCTGCGGCTGGCGACCGACGACCTCCGCACGGCGCACGGCATCGACTTCACGCGGGCGGAGCGGCAGTTCCACCTGGAGGTCGCGGCGGCGGCACAGTCGCCGCGGCTGACGCACGAGGAGCTCCACCTGCAGAGCGAGCGCGGCGGCCTGCTGTGGCTGCCGCTCGGGGCGCACCCGCACGAGGAGCACGCGGCGATCACCGCGGCGATCGCCTCCGCGGACGGCGAGCTGGCCCGCAAGCTCACCGAGGAACACATCCTCGGCGCGCTCGACCGGCTCGCGGACGTGCACCTCGACCTGCTGGCCCCGTAAACTCCGCAGCACTCCGCGCATCGAGGTGAGCACCGTGAACGACACCCGCACGCTGACCGGCGACGAGGTCGTCGAGCAGGTCTCGGCGTTGGTGGAAGGGGTCTTCGAACGGCTGAAGCCCCTGCTGGCGGCGGCCGAGTCGGTGCTGGCGGACACGCCATCCGCGGCGGCGCTGCACCGGATCCGGCCGCAGGTCACGGAGGCACTCGGCGGCCTGGTCGTCGGCGCGGGCTTCGTCAGCGCGCCGCACGTGCTGTCCGACTCGGAGTTCGGCTTCGAGTGGTGGACGGGCTCTTCGTCGGACCCGTCCCAGCTGTTCATCAGCCTCGACCCGGGCGCGGAGAACTTCCTGGACTACACGCGCCAGTCGTGGTTCACGGTCCCGCGCGACACCGGGCGGCGGCACATCAACGGCCCGTACGTGGATTACCTGTGCACCGACGAGTACACGCTGACGTTCACGATCCCGGTGCTCCTCGCCGGTTCCTTCGCGGGAGTCGTGGGCGCGGACGTGTACGTGCGCGAGTTCGAGCGCGCGGTGCGTCCCCGGCTGCGGTCGCTGGGACGCGGGGCGGCGTTGCTGAACGCGCAGGGGCGGGTGATCGTGTCCAACAGCGTCCGCCAGCCGACGGGGTCGCTGGTGCGGGAGGCCGACGTCCCGGCGTGGTGGTCGGCGGGCGCGGAGCCGAGCCCGGTCCTGCGCCGCTGCGGGGACTCACCGATCGTCCTGGTGACCGGGTAGCCGAGCGCCCCAATGTGGCCTTGGTTGCGTCCAACGCACCGAAGGCCGCCTTGGGTGCGTCTGACGCACCGAAGGCCACATTGGGGCGCTTGGGTCAGGTCTGGAGAGCGACCCAGAGTTCCGCGCGTACCCCGGGCGAGTCGAGATCACGGCCCAGCAGCTCTTCGGCCTTCTTGATGCGGTTCCGCAGCGTGTGCCGGTGGACGCCGAGGCGCGCGGCCGCGACGTCCCAATGACCGTGGTGCTCCAGCCAGCAGCGCAGCGACGTCTCCAGATCGCCGCGGCCCGTCTCGTCGTGTTCCCGCACCGGCGCCAGCATCCCGCGCGCAAACGCTTGCGCCACCGTGGGTTCGATCAGAGACAGCAGACCGCGGCCCGTGTGTTCCGCCGCCGACACCAGGGCTTTGTCCTCCGCCAGTGCGGCCTGCGCGGCCAGCTCCGCCTGCTCCAGACCCGCGGCGAAGTCCGTTGTGGACACCGGGCCCGCCAGTCCGCCGTGCAGGCCGCCGATCCGCGCCGCGGCCTCCGCCGCCGGATCGGCCGGGCCGATCACGACCACCGACGAGCCGCGCCGCGCCGCGAACACCGCTTCGCCCTCCAGCGCGTCGAGCAGCTTGCGCCGCGCGGCGGGCGCCCCGGCGAACACCACCACCGACCACGGCGCGCGCGGTGGCTCGCCGCCGGTCTCGGCCAGCACCCGCAGCGCCAGCTCGGCCTGGCCGCCCACCAGCAGCTCCAGCAACCCGGACCGCAGCGCCTGCCGCGCCGCCGCCTGGGCGCGATCCTGTTCCAGCGCCAGGGAAAGCACCGAAACCGCGGTGTTCACGATGTGCCGCCCCGCCGAGTCGAGCGACGCACCGACCGCCAGCACCCGGCGCGCGCTCGTGTCCAGGGTCTGCAGCACGACTTCCTGGCCGTCGAGCGGCGCCACTCGCGTACCCGTGCGAAGGCGCTCCAGCTCTTCGCGCAGCGAAGGGCCGTACGCACGCGCACTCGCCGGAGCCGCTTCGGTGACGGTGGTGCGGTCGAAAAGCAGCACCCAGCCGTCGACGAGCTTCGCCAGCTTCCGCACCACTCCCGCCGGCCCGCCCTTGCCGACCGCCGTGCGGGTCAGTTCCTGCTGGGCGCGGCCGATCCGGACCGTCGTGGCGTACTCGTCGGCCGCCACCGCCCGGGAGACCGCGCGGGTGATCGCGATGAACGGCGTCTCGCGCGGCACCTCCAGCACTGGGAGCCCCACCTCCGCGGCGGTCGACACGAGCGCGTGCGGGACGAAGCCGTGGCTCAGCCCGACGCCGAAGCCGAGCCCCGCCACCCCGGCGTCGACCAGCCGGCGCACGTAGGCCGGCGACGTTTCTTCGTCCAGGGCCAGCCCGGTCGTCAGCAGCAGCTCGCCGCCTTCGAGGAACGCCTGCGGGTCGGTCAGCTCCGTCGGGTGCACCCAGCCGATCGGGCGATCCAGCAGATCGTCGCCGGTCAGCACGCGCAGCCCGAGCGGGCGGTCGGCGGCGAGTCCGGCGAGGGTGAGTGCCATAACGGCCAATTCTACGCGCTGAACTGACCAGAAAGGCCACCTGACGGCCGTCCCGCGACGGCTCATCCTGAGGACGTCCCCCACCCGCGTCCGCAGGAGCACGCCGTGACCGCAAGCCCCACCGCCGAGCCGCAGGCCCCGGCACCCCGGCAGCGCAGGCTGCGCACCGAGATCCCCGGTCCCGTCTCGCGCGAGCTGCAGGAACGCCGCGCGAACGCCGTCGCCGCCGGGGTCAGCTCGGTCCTGCCCGTCTACGTCACCTCCGCCGGCGGTGGCCTGCTCACCGACGCCGACGGCAACGTCCTGATCGACTTCGGCTCCGGCATCGCGGTGACCAACGTCGGGCACTCCGCGCCGGCCGTGGTGGATCGCGTCCGCAAGCAGGCCTGCTGGTTCACCCACACCTGTTTCATGGTCACGCCGTACGAGGGGTACGTCGAGGTCTGCGAGGCGCTGGCCGAGCTGACGCCGGGCGACCACGCGAAGAAGTCCGTGCTGTTCAACTCCGGCGCCGAGGCCGTCGAGAACGCCGTGAAGATCGCGCGCGTCGCGACCGGGCGCCAGGCCGTCGTCGTGTTCGACCACGCCTACCACGGCCGCACCAACCTCACCATGGGGATGACCGCGAAGTCGGTGCCCTACAAGCACGGCTTCGGGCCGTTCGCGCCCGAGGTCTACCGCGTACCCGGCTCGTACCCGTACCGCGACGGCCTGTCCGGGCCGGAAGCGGCGGCGCTGGCCATCGACCGGATCGAGAAGCAGATCGGCGGCGACCAGGTGGCCGCAGTTGTTTTGGAACCGATCCAGGGCGAAGGCGGGTTCATCGAACCCGCACGCGGCTTCCTGCCCGCGATCGCGGCGTGGTGCCGCGAAAACGGCGTCGTGTTCGTCGCCGACGAGGTCCAGACGGGCTTCTGCCGCACCGGTTCCTGGTTCGCGTCCACCGACGAAGACGTGGTGCCGGACCTGATCGCGACGGCCAAGGGCATCGCGGGCGGCCTGCCGCTCTCGGCGGTCACCGGCCGCGCTTCGCTGCTCGACGCCGTCGGCCCGGGTGGTCTCGGCGGCACCTACGGCGGCAACCCGATCGCCTGCGCGGCCGCGCTCGGCTCGATCGAAACGATGAAGACCGAGAACCTCGCTTCGTCGGCGAAGCGCATCGAAGGCGTTGTCCTGCCACGGTTGCGTGCGCTGGCTGACGAGACCGGCGTGATCGGCGACGTCCGCGGCCGCGGCGCGATGCTGGCCGCGGAGTTCGTGAAGCCCGGGACCACCGAACCGGACGCCGACCTGACCAAGCGCGTCGCGGCGGCCTGTCACCGGGCCGGCGTGGTGGTGCTGACCTGCGGCACCTACGGCAACGTCGTCCGGCTACTGCCGCCGCTGTCCCTGTCCAACGACCTGCTCGACGAGGGCCTCGCGGTCCTCGAGCACGCTGTCCGCACGGAGGTTCGCGCATGACCTTCCCCTTCTGGGTCGCCGGAAAGCCGGTGACCGGCGGTTCGACGGCCCTCGTCCGCCACTCCTTCGACGGTTCCGAGGCGGGCTCCCACTTCGTGCCTTCGGCCGAGGACGTCGAGGCCGCTGTCCAGGCCGCGCACGACGTCGCCGACGAGTTCGCGACGCTGCCCGCGCACGTCCGCGCCGGGGCGTTGGACCACGTGTCCCGGGCCTTGGGCGAACGGTCCGAAGAGATCGCGCAGCTGATCACGGCCGAGTCCGGCAAGCCGCTCAAGTGGGCGCGCGGCGAGGTGGGGCGCGCGGTGTCGACGTTCCGCTGGGCCGCCGAGGAGGCGCGGCGCTTCTCGGGTGAGCTGCAGCGGCTCGACACCGACCCGGGCGGCACCGGGCGGCTGGCGCTGGTCCGGCGGGTCCCCCGCGGGCCCGTCCTGGGCATCACGCCGTTCAACTTCCCGCTGAACCTGGTGGCGCACAAGGTGGCCCCGGCGATCGCGGTCGGCGCGCCGATCGTGCTCAAGCCCGCGCCGGCGACGCCGC
Source organism: Amycolatopsis sp. NPDC051106 (assembly GCF_040682775.1). NCBI lineage: Bacteria > Bacillati > Actinomycetota > Actinomycetes > Pseudonocardiales > Pseudonocardiaceae > Amycolatopsis > Amycolatopsis sp. NPDC051106. Next base: position 36,980 of record NZ_JBFBBQ010000030.1, read on the forward strand.
TGACCGCGTTGCTGCTCGGTGAAATCCTCGCCGAGACGGACCTCCCGGCCGGCTCGTGGTCGATCCTGCCGGTGGACAACGAGACGTCGTCACGGCTGGTCGAGGACCCGCGGCTGCCGGTGGTGTCGTTCACTGGCTCGGTGCCGGTCGGCTGGGCCATCCGCGACCGCGTACCGCGCAAGCACGTGGCCTTGGAGCTGGGCGGCAACGGCGCGGTGCTCGTCTGTCCCGATTGGACGGACCTCGACTTCGCGGCGCAGCGGATCGCGACGTTCGCGATGTACCAGGCAGGGCAGTCGTGCATTTCGGTGCAACGGGTGTACGTGCACGCTGACGTCTACGACGCTCTTGCCGACAAGGTCCTCGCGCAGGTCCAGGCGCTGCGCACGGGCGACCCGCGCGCCGAGGGTGTCGACGTCGGGCCGCTGATCAACGCGGACGCGGCTTCGCGTGTCGAGTCGTGGGTCGCCGACGCGGTCTCGGCCGGCGCCACGCTGCTGACCGGCGGCGGTCGGTCGGGCGCGACGGTGGAGCCGACGGTGCTGGCGGACGTCCCGGAGGACGCGTCGGTGCTGGCCGAGGAGGTGTTCGGCCCGGTGGTCTCGCTGGTCCGGGTGGCTTCGGTGGCCGAGGGCGTCGAGCGGATCAACGCGTCCCGCTTCGGTTTGCAGGCGGGGGTGTTCACGCGCGACCTGCCGACGGCGTTCGAGGTGTCGGCGGCTTTGAAGGTGGGCGGGGTGCTCGTCGGCGACGTGCCGAGCTTCCGCGCGGACCAGATGCCCTACGGCGGGGTGAAGGACTCCGGCGTCGGCCGCGAAGGCCCGGGGTCGGCGATGGCGGACTTCACCGAGGAGCGGGTCACGGTCCTGACGGGATTGACGCTGTAAGGGCCGCGTGGGCCTCGACGAGTGACGGCCCGTACCACGTGAGGTGGCGGCCCGAGACCAGGACGTACCGCGCGTCCGGGAAGTGGTCCGGGCCGTCCTCCTCCGTGAACAGGTACGGCTCGTCCGGCAGCACCAGCAGGTCCGCGTCCGCCGCGAGGTGCGCCCGCAGCTCCTCGACGTCCGGCCTCGGATACCGCTCCTCGGAAGCCGCGTAGACGTTCGCCACGCCGACGCGGCGCAGGACGTCGCCGCCGAAGGTCTCGCGGCCCAGGACGATCCACGGCTTGCGCCACACCGGGACCACCGCGTGGAACCGCACCGGCCGGACGTCGCGCCAAAGGTCCTCGGCCTCGACCAGCCAGTCCGGCTCCTCGAGCTCGTACGCCTGGGTGAGGATCCGGCGCAGTGACCCCAAAGCGGCGGGCACGGACGCCGCCGCGGCCATCACCCACACCGGGATCCCGTTGGCGCGCAGGCGTTCCACGTCCTCGGGGCGATTCTCTTCCGAGTTGGCCAGCACCAGGTCCGGCGCCAGCTCCAGCACGTCGTCGATCTTCGGGTACTTCGACCCGCCGACCCGCGGGACGTCCAAAGTGGACGGATGCGTGCAGTAGTCGGTGGCGCCGGCGAGCCGGCCGGGCGCGCTGACCTCGACCGCCTCGGTCAGCGACGGCACCAACGAGACCACGCGGGAAGCCGGGCCGCTCAACGGCACCGGCTCCCCGAGATCGTCGACGAGGTTCATGCGCGTTCGAACGACACCTTCCGCTTCTCGACGTCGACCGCGGTCAGCCGGACCCCGATCCGCTCCCCCGCGGTCAGCTTCTCCCCCGCGCACTTCGCCATCACCGTCGGGTCCTCGACCAGGATCTCGGCCTTGTTCTCGTCCGCGCGCAGCACCACCGCGCTGAACTCACCGCCGATGTGCTCGGCCAGCACCCACGCTTCGACCTGGTCGATGCACGCCCGCTCGACCTTCGCGGCGAGGGTGTCCGACGCCGTCATGCGCTCCGGGACGTCCGCCAGCGCCGCCCGCACCCATTCCGGCACCTCGCGCCCGGCCGAAACGGCGAGGCAGATCTCCGTCGCGAACCGGTCGACCAGCCGCCGGATCGGCGCCGTCACGTGCGCGTACGCGCCGCCGATACCCGCGTGCGTCGTCAACGCCGGCAGCTCGCCGTCGAACGCCGTGTAGCCCGCGCCGCGCAGCAGGCGCGTCGTGTCGGCGTACAGCGCCATCGACGCCGGCTGCCCGGGGTCCAGCCGGGCCAGGAACTCCGACACGGTCGTCTCCCGCGCCCAGGTGATGCCCAGCGCTTCGGCCGAGCGACGCAGCCAGTCGACGGCCTCGGGCTCCGGGTCGGGCAGCGTGCGCAGGACGCCGACCCGCGCGTCGATCATGATCCGGGCCGCGGCCATGCCGGTGAGCAGCGAAATCTCGGCGTTCCAGGCGTCGACGGCAGTACGCGGCCGGCGGGCGAGCACCCAGCCGCCGTCCGGATCGCCACTGATCTCCTGTTCGGGCAGTTGCAGTTCGACGGCGCCGCGACGGACGGCCAGCTCGCGCCGGCGCCGTCCGAGCTCCGGCAGCGCGGCCACCGACGGGTGCGGGTTCCCGGCGTCGAGCGCGGCCTGCACCGTCTCGTAGTCGAACTGCTCGGTGGACCGGACCAGCGCGCGGCGCACCCGCGTCGCGGTCGGCTCACCCGCTTCGTCGGTCTCGATGGTCCAGAGCACCGCGGGCCGGATCTCGCCGGGGAGCAGGCTCGCCGCGCCTTCGGACAGGACCGGCGGGTGCAGCGGGACGTTGCCGTCCGGCAGGTAGAGCGTCTGCCCGCGGGAGCGCGACTCGCGGTCGAGCGCGCCGCCGGGCGGGACGAACGCGGCCAGGTCGGCGATCGCGTAGTGCACGCGGAAGCCGTGCGCGGTCCGCTCGACGACCATCGCCTGGTCGAGGTCCTTGGAGCCGGGCGGGTCGATGGTGACGAACGGCAGGTCCGTCGCGTCCTCGCGCGGCCCGGCGCTCGCGAGCGGGTCGAGCACCGCGGCTTCCGCCTCGGCCAGCACCTCGGGCCCGAACGACTCCGGCAGCGAAAACTCGGCACGCAGGGGGCCGAAGTCCCCGCCCGCCGAGTGTGTCCTGATCACGAGGGGAGGCACCCCCCAACCCTAACCCTCGAAGGGCCTTGTGATCGCCCGATCGGGCGTGGGCCGGTCGGGTGTACGTTGACTTCCGCAATAATGAAAACCGTCTTCATTTCCAGAAAGGGTCCCGACCGTGAAGATCGCGTTCGTCGGCAAGGGCGGCAGCGGCAAGACCACGCTGTCGTCGCTGTTCGTGGCGTACCTCGCCGACGCCGGCCTGCCGGTGCTGGCCATCGACGCCGACATCAACCAGCACCTCGCCGTGGCGCTCGGCGCGTCCGAGGAAGAAGCGCTGGCCTGGCCGACGCTCGGCGACAACATGACCCTGATCAAGGACTACCTGCGCGGCGACAACCCGCGGATCCCGGACGCCGCGTCGATGATCAAGACGACGCCGCCGGGACGCGGGTCGCGGCTGGTCCGGCCGTTCGAGGACAACCCGGTGTTCGACGCGTGCTTCCGGCAGCTGGGCGGCGTGCGGCTCGGCGTCACCGGGCAGTTCGACGAGGACGACCTGGGCGTCAAGTGCTACCACTCGAAGGTGGGCGCCGCCGAGCTGCTGCTGAACCACCTGGTCGACGTCGAGGGCGAGTACGTCGTCATGGACATGACCGCGGGCGCGGACGCGTTCGCGTCGGGGCTGTTCACGCGGTTCGACGTGACGTTCCTGGTGTGCGAGCCGACGATCCGCAGCGTGGGCGTGTACCGGCAATACGCGGACTACGCGCGCGACTTCGGCGTCCGGCTCGTGGTGGTGGGCAACAAGGTCACCGACGCCGAGGACGTCGAGTTCCTGCAGGAGCAGGTCGGCGACGCGCTGCTGGGCTGGATGTCGGCTTCCCGCCACGTGCGCGCGGCGGAGCGCGGCACGGCCCGGCCGATCACCGAGCTCGAGCCGCGCAACCTCGCGACGCTGTCGTCGATGCGCTCGGCGGTGGACGCGGAGCAGCGCGACTGGGCGCGCTACCAGCGTCAAGCGGTCGAGTTCCACCTGCGCAACGCGGCGGCGTGGGCGGGCGACAGCCTGGTCTCCCAGGTGGACCCGGAGTTCGTGCTGGGCCCGGGGCTGTCGGTCTAGTCGTCGTTCCAGGCGGCGTCGGCGGCATCGGCCTGCTGGGTGCGTTCCTTGGCGATGTCGAGCGCCCGGCGGGCGGTGGCCTCATCCGGGTACGGGCCGAGCAGGTCGATGCCGCGGCCGCGTTCGAGGTGCTCGACCTGTTTCGTGCGGGTGTTGTAGTACCACCCCTGGTCCGGGTTCGGGTCGTTGGACATGGTCCTAGGTTCGCACCACCGGGCCGGGTTGTCAGCGCTTGTACCGATAGGGGATCTCGGTCGGCGTCCCGGTGGGGCCGAAGTCCTGGCTTTCTTCGGCGTTTTCCGGCGGCGGCTGATCGGTGAACTCGTCGAACCAGCCGCGGGGCGTGCCCCGGGGCGGAGTGGGGGGTTCCTGGCGCGAGGGTTGCGGGAGGGCGGTGTCCCGGCCGGGGAAGACGGGCGGGGCGGTGTTTCCCGGGGTGGGCGGGGTCGGCGGGACCGGGGGCATGGTGCCGGGGCCCGGGAAGACCGGGCGGGCTGGGGCCGCATGCCGGGTCGGTAAGGGCTGGGGGGTGGACTCCGGGCCGGGGAAGACCGGCTTGGAGCGTGCCGGCGGGGTGGGGGCCCAGGGAGAGTTGACGGGCGGGCCGGTGGGTCGCTGCTGTGCCGCGGGCGGTTGCTGCTGGGCCGGCTGAGGCTGAGCTGCGGCGGGCTGGTGCTGGGTCGGCTGCTGGTGAGCTGCCGGGGGCTGGTGGTGGATCGGTGACAGCGGCTGCGGCTGCTGCGGGGCAGGCTGCTGC
>NZ_JBFBBQ010000030.1:41943-42174 GCF_040682775.1 Amycolatopsis sp. NPDC051106
TGCTGGCCCGGTGCATGCGAGCCGGCAGGCGACTGCGCGGCAGGGATCTGCGAAGCGGCAGGTTGCTGCTGGCCCGGTGCATGCGAGCCGGCAGGCGACTGCGCGGCAGGGATCTGCGAAGCGGCAGGTTGCTGCTGGCCCGGTGCATGCGAGCCGGCAGGCGAGTGCGCGGCAGGGATCTGCGAAGCGGCAGGTTGCTGCGGAGCCGGGGGCTGATGCGGGGCCGACGCC